>JARKOX010000123.1 GCA_029975525.1 Prolixibacteraceae bacterium
CCGGCAGCAACGTTTTTCAGTCCAACCGATACAATCGACTGAGCCAGAACAGTTGCCGTAGTAGTACCGTCACCTGCGTCGTCACCGGTTTTAGAGGCTACCTCTTTTACCATCTGTGCGCCGAGGTTTTCATACGGATCCAACAGTTCGATCTCTTTGGCAACCGTTACACCATCCTTGGTAATTTGCGGGGCGCCGAATTTCTTTTCGATCACCACGTTGCGGCCTTTGGGCCCCAGGGTTACCTTTACTGCGTCGGCCAGTTTGTCAACGCCTTTTTTCAGCAAATCTCTTGCTTCGATATCGAATTTAATCTCTTTTGCCATGTTCTTATTCTTTTTAAAAAATTTCTAATTTTTAATTACTGAATGTACAAAACATCGTTCTGCGACATTAACAAATAATCAACTCCGTTGATGCTCAACTCAGTGCCTGAATACTTTCCGTAGAAAACGGTATCGCCGGCTTTCAACTCCATCGGCTCGTCTTTCTTGGCTGCACCAACCAAAACTACTTTTCCAACTTGCGGTTTTTCTTTTGCCGAGTCGGGAATAATAATTCCGCTGGCTGTTTTCGTTTCAGCTTCCTGCGGTTGAACCAAAATTTTTCCTGCAAGAATTTTACCTTTTAATTCTGCCATTGTAGTAACATTTTTGTTGTTTGACATTCATTTTTTTAAAAATCGACATCCTCCAGTAATCAGATTTTATGCCAACCATTTTTGGAGGGAATCCCGGCAATTCTGAAAGACAATTTTGCACCTCCACTCCGCCAGTTTACCCCCCAAAACCAACACTATCTGCTCACCTGCAACTGCTTACAACACCTGACAGCTATTCTGACAGGCTGGCAGCAACTGATTGCGCGAATGGCTGAACCCAGAGAAAAAAAACAGATAAGCCGCCCAATTTGAGCGGCTTATCTGCTTTATCGATAGTATAAATACTTTCTTATTTCGTTGAATCGGCAGCTGTACCGGTAGCCGGAGCAGCCGGAGCGGTTGTCGGGAAGTTGGGAACCTGATTCGGATCCACTGCGTTCTGGATCTGTTCCTGCACCATCGACTGGTCAACGCCAGCCTGTCCGCGCGGAATAAATGCCGAACCCAGAATTGACAGCACCAGTAAGGCACCGGCCAGCCCCCAGGTTGTTTTTTCCAAAAAATCGGCAGTTTTACGTACACCCATCACCTGAGTGGATGCCTGAAAATTACTGGCCAAACCTCCTCCTTTTGAATTTTGAACCAACACGATCAAAACCAATAAGATACAAACGATAAATATGAGTACGGTAACTAAAGTGTACATTTCTTACGATTATTAATGGTTCATTAATTTTTTAACTTCTTCAATTTGAGCGGCAAAGTAAATACTTTTTTCGGGAATTTTCAAACTTAATTTTTCAAAAGCCTCAATTGCTTTTTGGTATTTCTGTTGGGTGATCAGCAAGCGGGCAAAGGTTTCGGTTACAATCGCGTCATTCTCCGAAACAGCTTTCTCCGAGAGGTCATAATCCGGTACTTCGCCGGGCAGGTTTACCCGGTTGCGAAAGGTGGGCGAGGCGGCCAGAAAACTGTCGATCAAATCGCCCTTGTTTTCTCTTTCGGAATGGCGCTCCTGCTGAACCGTTTCGTCCGGAGGAAGCGGATAATCAGCAATATCAGAATATATTTCTGCCCACGATTTGGGGGCAGCCAACAGAGCGGCTTTCCCGTTGACAAAGGAAAAGAGCTTTTTGCGATCGGAAACCCGCAGCGCAGCTTGTCGCAAAACCGACTCCCATTCGGGACGTTGCGCAACTTTCAAACTTTTGGCATACAACATCCACCCGGCCTGAAAATAGGGATAACGTTCGACCAGCGACTGAAAATGTGAAACAGCTGCTTCAACCGGCAGATCGGGATTTTCGAGATAAGCGAGTAGTTGTTCCCTGTTCATTTACCAATTGGCTATCGTGGCGTTAAAAATATCTTCATACAATTTGGCAAGAATTTCGGGCACTAAACTGTCCTCAACATCATGCAAAGACCTTTCGCTCGAAAAATCTTCGAAGGCCGAAAAAGTCCGTTCAAAGTCCTGTTCGTGGTCTTTGTTGTTGGTGTATTTCAGCTTAACGGTAATGGTGAGACGGTTTTGGGCTGCCAGGTCATCTTGCCGGATGGCCATTGGGCGCACTTCGTAGTCGGTAATCTGTCCTTCAAAAACCAGATCGCCATTGTCGGTGATCTCATTCAGGGAGGTCTGACGCAACAGCTTGTTTTTTAACCCTTCGGTAAACTCTGTGCTCAGGTTGGGATTAACCAGCCGCGCCCGATTGGGGAAATAGTAAACCGAAAACGTTTTTACATCGGCCGAAATATTGGCGCCGGTAAACGAATAGGAAATTTTACACGAGGGGCTGATGGTGGACATTACAATCCCGGCCAGCAAAACCAACGTAACCCTTACAATCCTTATTCCCATCTGTTTAGCCATTAATATCGTATTCCTTAATTTTCCGGTAAAGCGTACGTTCTGAAATTCCCAGCTCCTGCGCGGCATATTTACGTTTGCCATGATGTTTTTCAAGCGCCTTCCGGATCAGTTCAATCTCTTTGTCTTCGAGCGAGAGCGACTCTTCCACAAACTCTTCGGTATCCATGATATTGTCTTTCGGGAAAGGATCGATATGGATAGACGCCTGCGGAGTTTTGTCGGGGACCACCTCCAGGTCGTCGCGGTAAAGTTTGCGGATGATTTGCGCCTGATCTGAAGAAACGGGTGTGCCGCCACGATCGTGCAACAGGTCGAACACCAGTTTTTTCAAATCGTTCATATCTTTTTTCATGTCGAACAGAACCTGGTACAAAATTTCGCGTTCGCTGCTGAAAGTCTTTTCCTGCGGAGCCTGAAAAATTGCAGGCAGGTTACTGCTGCCGGTAGCCGGCAGGTAAGAGCGCAACACATCGGCCGTGATATCACGGTTTTGTTCGATAATAGAAATCTGTTCGGTGATATTCTTCAGCTGGCGGACGTTTCCGGGCCACAGGTATTTGGTCAGCATCAACCGGGCTTCGTCATCGAGCCGGATGGCCGGCATGCGGTATTTTTCGGCAAAGTCGCTGGCAAACTTCCGGAACAGCAAAAAAACATCGTCGGGCCGGTTCCGCAAAGGCGGAATCAGGATCGGGACGGTATTCAACCGGTAGTACAAATCCTCTCTGAATTTCCCTTTTTCGATTGCCTGGGGCAAATCAACGTTGGTGGCGGCAATTACGCGCACATTGGTTTTCAACACTTTTGACGATCCCACTTTGATAAATTCGCCGGTTTCAAGTACACGAAGCAGCCTCACCTGGGTTGATAAAGGCAGTTCTCCGATTTCATCCAAAAAAATGGTGCCGCTGTCGGCCTCTTCAAAATAGCCTTTCCGGTCGGCAAGTGCGCCGGTAAAAGCTCCTTTCTCGTGGCCAAACAATTCAGAATCGATCGTTCCTTCGGGAATTGCGCCGCAGTTGACAGCGATATATTTTCCATGTTTCCGCACCGAGTACTGGTGAATGATTTGCGGAAAAATCTCCTTCCCCGCCCCACTTTCTCCGGTAATCAGTACCGACAGGTCGGTTGGGGCAACCTGCACGGCTACCTCAATCGCCCGGTGCAATGCCGGCGAATTTCCAATAATCCCAAAACGTTGTTTTATACCCTGTACATCCATATTTTTCGCTGAGAGCTGCAAATTTACAATTTTTAGGTGGTAAAAATTTCCACCAGCCTCTATTTAAGCTTTTTTTGGAATAGTTGCCCTATATTTGCAGAAATTATTATCAATATGAAATTCATCGGCATTATCCCGGCACGCTACCAGTCGACCCGTTTCCCCGGTAAACCCCTGGCGATAATCAACGGCAAACCTATGATTGAATGGGTGGTGGAGCGGGCCAGCCAGGCACTCGACGACGTGTGGGTGGCTACCGACGATGACCGGATTGCCTCGGCAGTAAAATCATTTGGCGGGCAGGTGGTGATGACCTCCGACCAGCATCCCAGCGGTACCGATCGCTGTGCCGAAGCCGCCCGTATTGTTTCCGGAAAAATCGATTTTGACGTGGTTGTAAATATCCAGGGCGACGAGCCGTTCATCCATCCCGAACAGATCCGGCTGCTGACGGGCTGTTTCACACCGGAAGTCGAAATTGCCACGCTGATCCAGCAACTTTCTGACCCGGCAGAGCTGGAAAACCCCAACAAACCCAAGGTAGTTATTGGACAAACCGGGCAGGCCCTCTACTTCAGCCGGTCAGTAATTCCGTTCATAAGAGGAGAAGAAAAAAACAACTGGTTGAACAAAAATACCTTTTGGGGACATGTGGGCATGTATGCCTACCGCGCCGATGTACTGCAGAAAATTACACAGCTGGCTCCCGGAAAACTGGAAAAAGCGGAATCGCTTGAACAACTTCGCTGGCTCGAAAATGGCTACCGGATCCAAACTGCTGTGACCGATTTCCACAGCTTTGGGATCGACACGCCCGAAGATTTGGAGAAAGCCCTGCAACTTTTTCCACAGTAAGTTGTCTATGAATAACAAAAGGCATTATTTTTGAGTGTACAAGTTTTGTTTTGGACAACAAATTACAACGATGAAACAATTTTTACTGATCCTGTTTTTGGCAGTTGCTGTCACTCCGCTGTGGGCACAAAGCAGCGGAGACATCAGGGGCGGAGGGCAAACCGGCATCACCTCCCCGGTTCCCGGCGACCAGCCATTTAACCAGCTTGAAGTAAAAATTTTCCCCAACCCGGTTCAGGACAAACGTTTCACCGTGGAAACCGGCAGCCACTTTATCCGCGAAATCAAACTGACCAACATTGCCGGAATTGTGGTTTTTCAGAAAAAATTCCAGATGCAGGTTCAGAAACACCAGGTAGTTCTGGATAACATCCCAAACGGAATTTACTTGCTGAAAATTACTTCCGACGGTAATCTCTCCAAAACTTCAAAACTGCTGGTCCGCAACCAGTAATTTCCCCTTCTTTTCCCGTCAACCCGACTTTTCGCCCCTTTTCGCCCGAAACGGTTTTTCTCATTTGATTTTCACCGTCGGGTCAACACTTTTGTAGTGGCACCAAGCAAAACATTTTTCTAACTTTGCAGCTTTAATTTTAAATCCATAAAATTTTAGCCGAAATGGAATACAAATTCTGGGAGATTGAGCCGAAATGGCAGCAATACTGGGAAGAGAACCGTACGTTTCGTACGCCTGAAGATTTTTCAAAACCCAAATATTACATCCTCGATATGTTTCCTTACCCTTCGGCGGCAGGATTACATGTCGGCCATCCCGAAGGGTACACTGCCACGGATATTCTCAGCCGTTACAAACGCATGAAAGGTTTCAACGTGCTGCACCCGATGGGCTGGGATGCTTTCGGGCTTCCGGCCGAGCAGTATGCCATGCAAACCGGTACCCACCCGGCAGTAACCACCCAAGACAACTGCGACAACTTCCGCCGGCAGATTAAATCACTCGGACTCAGCTACGACTGGGAACGGGAGATCAACACCACCGACCCGAAATATTTCAAATGGACCCAGTGGATATTCATACAATTATATAATACGTGGTTCGATCCGGAATTAAAGAAAGGACGTCCCATCAGCGAACTGCCGGTTCCTGCGGAAATTCAGCAAAAAGGAGCAAAAGCCGTTCAGGAATACATTGCCGGAAAACGTCTGGCGTATTACGACAATGCACAGGTTTGGTGGTGTCAGTCGTGCCGGACGGTGTGTGCCAATGAAGAGGTACTCACCGACGGATCACACGAAAAATGCGGCCACCCGGTTGTCCGTAAAAATCTGAAACAATGGCTGTTGCGCATCCCGCATTATGCTGAACGGCTGATTGAAGGTCTCGACAAACTCGACTGGCCCGAAGGTGTAAAAGATATGCAACGCAACTGGATCGGCAAATCAAAGGGTGCAGAGGTAGATTTTGAGATAACCGGGCTGGGCGAAAAACTGCGGGTGTACACCACCCGTCCCGACACCCTTTTCGGAGCCACCTACATGGTCATTTCACCCGAACACCCGATGGTGGAGCAGCTGGTTACTCCTGAAAACAAAAGCAGGGTTGACGAGTATATCTACGCCGCCTCATTAAAATCGGACCTCGACCGCACAGAACTGGCCAAAGAAAAAACCGGTGTCTTTACCGGCCGTTATGCCATAAATCCAGTTACCGGCCAGGAAATTCCCATCTGGGTTGCCGATTATGTGTTGATGGGTTACGGAACCGGAGCGATTATGGCTGTTCCGGCACATGATACCCGCGACTTTGAATTTGCCGAAAAATTCAATATTCCGATTGTCTGCATCCTCGACCCAACCGAAGCCGAAAATGATCTGCGCGAAAAAGTGCTGGCCGGAAAAGCCTGCTGGACCGAAGACGGCGCCTATGTCAACTCGGCAAATCCGGAAAAAGGGATTGACCTGAACGGACTGAACAAAGAAAAAGGAATTGAAACGATTGTTGGATGGCTGCAGGCCAAAGGTCTGGGCAAAGCCACGGTCAACTTTAAGCTGCGCGACTGGCTGTTCAGCCGCCAGCGCTACTGGGGCGAACCATTCCCGGTTATTCACTGGGAAGACGGAGAGGTTTCGCTCGACGAAAACCTGCCGGTCCTGCTCCCCGAGCTGGAAAAATATGAACCGGGAGAAGGCGGAGAGTCGCCGCTGTCGAATGCCCGTGAATGGCTGCAGGTAACCGGTCCCGACGGCCGCCGGGGACGCCGGGAAACCAACACCATGCCGCAGTGGGCCGGCTCTTGCTGGTACTACCTGCGTTACATCGATCCCAACAACGACGAACAGATCTTCGATCCAAAACTCGAAAACTACTGGATGCCGGTTGACCTGTACGTAGGCGGGGCTGAACATGCCGTTCTGCACCTGCTTTACAGCCGCTTCTGGCACAAAGTACTGTTCGACCTGGGTATTGTTTCCACCGACGAACCCTTTGCCAAACTCTACAACCAGGGTATGATCCTGGCATTTGCCTATGAAACCCTGAATGGTGCAAAAGTCAGCTCTGACCTGGTGGAGGAGCGCGACGGCAAATACTTCCACACCCAAACCGGCGAAGAGCTGCGCCAAATTGTGGCCAAAATGTCAAAGTCGCTGAAAAATGTGGTGAACCCCGACGATGTGGTAAAAAAATATGGCGCCGATTCCCTGCGCCTGTACGAAATGTTCATGGGGCCGCTGGACGAACGCAAACCGTGGTCGGATGCCGGAGTGAAAGGAGTTTACAACTTCCTGAACCGCGCCCACCGCTTCTTTGCCGATACCAATAACATTTTTGAAGGGGAAGAGGACGCTGAAATTCTGAAACAGCTCCACCAAACCATCAAAAAAGTAGAGTCGGATATTGAAAACCTGAAATTCAACACCGCGATTGCCTCTTTGATGGTTTTCAACAACCTGGTACTGAAAAAAGGAAAAGTTACCCAAACCACTGCTGAAACTTTTGCCCGGATTCTTGCCCCGTTTGCCCCGCACCTGGGAGAAGAGCTCTGGAATATTTACGGAAACTGCGGCTCGCTGGCCTATCAGCCCTGGCCCGCAGCCGACGAAAAATTCCTGAAAGAAGATACGTTCGAATATCCCGTGTCGTTCAACGGCAAAATGCGCTTCAAAATGGAGCTTCCGGTTGACCTGCCGGTCAGCGAGGTGGAGAAGGCCGTGACCGAACATGAAAAAACACCGCGTTACCTGGAAGGGAAAACGGTTCGTAAAATCATTGTGGTTCCCAATAAAATCATCAACGTGGTTGTTTCCTGAAATCGGACAGGAAAATGAGAAACGAATTAAAGAAGAAACTCTATTTTATTGAAGATTACACCATCATCACCCTGGGGTTGCTGATGTTTTCGCTCGCGTGGACCGTCTTTTTGCTGCCGGCAAAAATCACGAGCGGCGGCGTCAGCGGTATCGGGGCGGTGATTTATTATGCTACCGGTTTCCCGGTGGGGTTCACCTATTTCGGGGTTAATATCATCCTGATCGCTTTTGCCATTCGTATCCTGGGAGCCAGTTTCGGGCTGAAAACGCTTTACAGCATGGGCGTTATTTCGGTTGCCCTGACGGTTTCGCAGCAGATGGTGAAAGAGCCGCTGGTTGACGACACGTTGCTTTCGGCTATTTTGGGAGGAGCCATTTCGGGCGTTGGCCTCGGCATCATTTTCAACCGCGGCGGAAGTACCGGCGGCACCGATATCATTGCCGCGGTGGTAATGAAATACCGCAACATCAGCCCGGGCCGGATTATTCTTTACTGCGATGTCATCATCATTGCCTCTTCCTATTTTGTACTCCGCTCGATCGACAAAATGGTGTACGGGTACGTCACCATGGCGGTTGTTTCTTACGCGCTCGACTCGTTTCTGAGCGGCGCCAACCGGTCGGCTCAAATGTTTATCTTCTCCCGGAAATACGAAGAAATTGCCGACTTCATCAACCAGCAGTCGTACCGTGGTGTAACGGTTCTCGACGGAGTCGGCTGGTACACCAAAGAAAATGTCAAAGTAGTCATTTCGGTTGTCCGCAAACGCGAAACCGGCGCCATCTTCCGAAAAATCAAGGAGATTGACCCGGATGCCTTCATCTCGATGGCAAGCGTCATGGGAGTTTACGGACAAGGATTTGAAAAACTGAAACTTTAATAATGAGAAAGTTCTGTTCTGAAATTATTTTCATACTCGTTTCCGTCGGTTCACTGATTGGAATCCTCTATTATTCAGGCATCATTGGCCCAAAACCCGAAATTGCCGAAGAAATTCCCCTTCCCGAACTCCGGTTCGGCCTGCCGGTCGACTCGTTTCAGGTGGTGGAAGGAAAGGTAAAACCCAACCAGAATCTGGGAGATATCCTGACCTCTTTCGGGGTCGATATGGTCCGGATCGACCAGCTGGCCCGGAACTCCCAAGAGGTGTTTGACGTCCGCAAAATCCGCAGCGGGCAAACTTTTTACCTTTTTCAAAGCCGCGACTCGCTGAGTAAAGCCTGTTATTTGGTTTACGAAAGAAATCCCATCGACTACGTGGTTTTCAACCTCATCGACAGTCTGCACACGCAGCTCGGCCAAAAAGAGGTGCACATTCAGCATAAAACAGCGTCGGGGACCATCCACTCTTCGCTTTGGAATACGATGACCGACAACCAACTCAGCCCGATGCTGGCCATCGAACTGTCGGAAATTTTTGCCTGGACCATCGACTTCTTCGGACTTCAGAAGGGCGACCGTTTCCGGGTGATGTATGAAGAGCAGTTTGTCGACAGCCTGTCGATTGGGATCGGACCAATTCATGCCGTTCAGTTCGACCACGCCGGAAAAGCGCATTATGCGATCCGCTTTTTTCAGGACGAACGGTTTGATTACTTCGATGAACTGGGACAAAGCCTGCGCAAGGCTTTTCTGAAAGCTCCGCTGCAGTTTTCGCGGATCAGCTCCCATTTTTCGGGCAGCCGGCTACACCCCGTGCTGAAGATCAGGCGCCCGCATTACGGCGTCGATTATGCTGCTCCACGCGGTACGCCGGTCGTTTCAATCGGCGACGGCACGGTGGTTGAAAAAGCTTACCAGGGAGGTGGCGGCGGAAACTATGTAAAAATCAAACACAACTCGGTTTACACCACCGTTTACATGCATTTGGCCGGCTTCGGAAAAGAGATTGCGGCCGGCAGCCGGGTAAAACAGGGACAGGTAATTGGTTTTGTGGGAAGCACCGGTCTGTCAACCGGCCCGCACCTCGATTTCAGGGTTTTCAAAAATGGCACACCGGTCGATCCGCTCAAAGTGGAAGCTCCTCCGGTTGATCCGGTCAAAGATGAAAACCTGGCTTCGTACACTCCGCTGAAAGACTCCCTGCTGGTCCGGCTTCAGGAGATCGAATGGCGCTGAAAACAGCCCATCGTGTAGCCCGGCAAAACTTTCCAGCTACTTGATTTTTTCGGAAACCTTTGCAGATATCTTGGCAAACAGCGGCACATTAATCCGCGAAAAGAGACTTTTCCGGCCAAAATAGAGCAAAATATTACGGAGATAGATAAATCCGCCCAGACAGTGCGCCATAAACAGCACCGGATCGAGGCGAAGAATGGCATAAACAAAAATCATCAGCGATCCCAGCAAGCTGATAATCCAGAATCCCAGCGGCAACAACGACTCTTTTTCCCGCTCGGAATAGATCCACTGATAAATAAAACGAAAGGTAAAAACAACCTGTCCGGCCGACCCCCACAAAAGCAGCCACAGCGGGATCGCCTTGTTGCCGAGCAGCTGGCTGAAGCTGTAACTTTCCCCAAAAAACAGCCACACCACAATTCCGACCGGTACCACCACCGCAATTAACCGCACCAGCCACGGCAGCTGCCGCCAGGCATTTTTAAGCTGCAAATTGCGGATGTAGATGAAATAGACTAAAATTTGCCCCAGAACGATGGCAAAATCGTTCCGAAAAATTCCGTAGAAAAGCATCAAAACCGAAGCAATCAGGCTGATTTGCCAGAATACGACCGGTGAAATCACCTCTCCTTCGTGTTCCGATTTGAACCACTGGATAATGGTACGGGCGAAAAAAAGCAGCTGAGACAGAAATCCCAGTCCGAAAATGATGTAACTGTTCATACAATCTGATTCCAGCCGCCAAAGTTAATGATTCTGCGGCACGATAATTTTACGGTAAACTACGGATTAAAATTAGAGGGGAAGATTTTCCATTTTCCGGAGCGTTTCCCGGGCAGCATTCTGCTGCGCCTCTTTTTTCGAGGTACCGACTCCGCGACCGGCAATTTTGTCATCCACTTCAACGACCGCAACAAAACGGGGTTGTTTGCTCCCGTCGGGATATTCTTCCACGGTATCGAATTTTACCTGCCGTTTGTTTTTCTGGCTCCACTCAATGAGCTTGCTTTTAAAATTGGTATCCTGCTGCTCCAGTTCATACAGGTCGACATACTGCGAAAGGATGCGTTTGGTGATAAAAAACTTGGCGGCCTGGTATCCCCGGTCGAGATAGATGGCACCAATCAGCGCTTCGAGGGCATCGCCGTAAATGTGGCTTTTATCCACGGCGTTGGTGGTATTCGAATCGATATACAGGTTCAGCCCCATATCGAAGGTGAGGCTGGTCAGGAAGCTGCGGTTTACCAGTTTCGAGCGCATTTTGGTGAGGAAACCTTCATCCTCCTGCGGAAAACGGTTGTAAAGGAAATCCGCAATAACAGCTCCCAGAATTGCATCGCCCAAATATTCGAGCCGTTCATTGTTAACGGCTTTGCCTTGTGAATCGTTTCGGGAGGCAGAACGGTGCACAAAGGCAATGTCATAAAAAATCAGCTTCCCGGGATAGAAACCGATCTGTTTTTTTAGAAACAAATAAAACTCTTTTCTGGGAGAAGAAAAGAGTTTTATTCGTTGTGCTAACTTTTTAACCACAGTATCCTAAAATTTTTTGAATGCGATCGTGGCGTTATGTCCTCCAAATCCAAAGGTATTGCTGATGGCTACTTTGATATCCCGTTTTTTGGCAACATTGAACGTAAAGTCCAGTTGGTTGTCAATCTCCGGGTCATCATTGAAATGGT
Organism: Prolixibacteraceae bacterium; assembly: GCA_029975525.1. GTDB lineage: Bacteria > Bacteroidota > Bacteroidia > Bacteroidales > Prolixibacteraceae > UBA1413. The sequence continues at coordinate 11,626 of JARKOX010000123.1, forward strand.
TAATCGTAGGCGGAATAATTCCGTCCCGCAGAGCCAGTATGGAAGCAATTCCTTCGACTGCTCCGGCAGCCCCCAACAGGTGGCCGGTCATCGATTTGGTAGCACTGATGCTTAAGTTGTAAGCATGGTCGCCAAATAATTTGCCGATAGCTTTGGTTTCGGCAATATCACCAAGCGGAGTGGATGTGCCGTGAACATTGATGTAGTCCACCTCAGCGAGGCTCAATCCGGCATCCTCCAATGCCCATTTCATAACCAATACTGCACCTGCTCCATCGGGGTCAGGGGCGGTCATGTGATAGGCATCGGCCGACATTCCACCACCAATAACTTCAGCATAAATTTTTGCGCCACGCCTCAGGGCATGTTCATACTCTTCCAGGATCAGCGCACCAGAACCTTCGCCCATTACAAAGCCGTCACGGTCTTTATCAAAAGGCCGTGAGGCCGTAACCGGGTCATCATTTCTGGTAGATAAAGCTCTCATGGAATTAAATCCGGCAACACCTGGTTCATTGATAGCAGCTTCAGAGCCGCCGGTGATCATGACCTCAGTTTTCCCCAGCCGGATCATGTTGAAAGCTTCAATAATTGCATGAGATGCTGAAGCGCAAGCAGTTACAGTGGTAAAATTTGGCCCGCGGAAACCATACTTGATTGAAATCAACCCGCCGGCAATGTTTGCAATCATTTTTGGGATAAAAAACGGCGAAGTCTTCGGATTTTCGAGGTTAAAGGCAGCCACCTCCTCATAAAAGGTCTGGATCCCTCCAATCCCGGCGCCCCAAATTACTCCTGCCCGGTCCCGGTTCACCTGCTCCAACACCAGTCCCGAATCGTCCATTGCCTGAGTGGCAGCGGCGAAGGCATACTGGGTGTATAGATCATGCTTACGGGCTTCTTTCCGGTCGAGATAATCTCCCGGATCAAAATTTTTCACCTCACAGGCAAATTTTGTTTTGAAGTTTTGGGCATCAAATTTGGTAATAAGCGCTCCTCCACTGACTCCGTTTTTCAGATTTTCCCAAAAATCGGCAACCGAATTCCCCAGTGGATTTACGGTTCCAAGCCCGGTAACAACTACCCGCTTCAATTCCATAAATGAATTTTCTGAGTTTATTTGTTTTTTGAGGCCTCTTCGATGTGCTTGATAGCTTCACCTACAGTAGAAATTTTTTCAGCCTGATCATCCGGAATTGCAAGATCAAATTCTTTTTCGAATTCCATGATAAGCTCTACTGTATCCAAAGAGTCGGCACCAAGATCATTGGTGAAGGATGCTTCGTTGGTAACTTCACTTTCATCGACGCCTAATTTGTCAACAATGATTGCTTTAACTTTAGCTGCAATATCAGACATAGCTCTAAATTTAAGTTAATACTAATTGTTTGTTTAAAATCCGGTGCAAAGTAATAAATTTACGATCTATATTTCAAAGAAAAACAGTAAAAAAAATAAATCACACGGTCTGTAGTGACCTTTGTAATAATCTATATTTGAATATTTTAGTCAAATATTCAAGCATCAAATCAACAGGAAGATGACGGTCAAAAAAATTGCAATTCTGGCTTCAGGATCCGGAACAAACGCTCAGAATATAATCGAATACTTCTCTAGCAACAAGGATGTTAGGGTGGAAATACTACTTTCAAATAAGCCCGATGCCCTCGCCCTGAAACGGGCTGCTAAACTAGGTGTCCAGACATTTGTTTTCAATCGTTCCGAGTTCTATAATTCCTCTTTAATTACCGATTTACTGCTCCAGAAAAAAATCGATTTGATCGTTCTGGCCGGTTTTCTGTGGCTCATTCCCGAAGCGCTGGTGCATAATTTTACCATTATAAATATACATCCTGCCTTATTGCCCGGCTATGGCGGCAAAGGGATGTACGGGATGAACGTTCACCGGGCGGTCATTGAAAACGGAGAGAAGGAGTCGGGAATAACGATTCATTACGTGAACGAAAAATATGACGACGGTGCTGTTATTTTTCAGGCCAAATGCGAGATCAGGCCAGGCGACACCGCTGAACAGCTGGCCGAAAGAGTACACCAGCTGGAATACCAGCATTTTCCGCGGGTAATTGAAAAATTACTGGCAGATACCAACTAAAAAAGGGGCAACTAAACGCCGCCCCTTTTTACCAAAACCTAATTTTGCCTATTCAAATCTCAATTAAACCTTAAAAATTAATTGGTACTTAAACCATTCAAATTTACGGCATTTTATAGTTTAAAGTTTTTAAGAAAAGTTAATTGCTGTTAATAATATAAAGAAGGTTTTTCTCCTCTTTTTTAGAGGAAAGCCTGAAATTCAACAACAAAAAAACAAAAAGTTTCTTTCGCGAAACGGCATTGTTAAATAATGTTAAGATTCTAAAAATCAGCGTTTTTAAAAATTATATTTGCGGCATGAGCAAACGAGTTTTAATAACATTGATTGTTTCGATGGCAGTGGTAATGGGAGGGTTGATTTTCGTACAAACCAACTCCATCCTGAAAGCATCAGAAATAAAAGAGGAACAATTTGACCAAACCGTCCGCCAGGCGCTTTTTCAGGTAGCCAAAAAACTCGAAATTTTCGAAGTTCAAAAACTCCTGCACGAAGAATTATATGACAATCCTACCCGAAAGAATGCTTATCCGGGATCATTCGGAAGTATCATCCCCAGAGGCCTGCAAGATCCAACTCTCAGTATATCTTTTACTTATTCACAAACAGCCAGAAGTTTTCAAAAGGAAATACAGTTCCAGTTTTCTGACACGATTGCAGCCTCGGGGCTGAACACCCGCGGAAATCCCGGCGATTTTCCTTCGGCCTTTGACAAACTCCATGATTATAACATCCAGCAGCAGCGCATGTTGGAACGCCGGATGAGCGACAACGCCCAACAACTGCAGAAGCTCTTTTTCAGAAGCAGACCGATTGAAGAACGGATCGATCCCAAATACCTGGCCGAAACCCTCAACGAAGAATTAAGAAACCACGGGATTAACCTGGAGTACCGGTATGCTGTCAAAACTTTCCCGCCCGGCACGGAAAAATATATCATGGGAAGCGCCGACTACAAACCCAATAATCGACGGAAAGAATATCCTTCCGTGCTCTTTCCCAATGATGTGTACGAAGTAAAACCCAATTATCTGGTTGTGTATTTCCCCAACCGATCGGGCTACCTTCTCCGGGCAACAGGAATTATGGTCATCCCCACCTTTATTCTCACCACCCTGCTGATTGCCATCTTTGTTTATACCATCCTGATCATTTTCAAACAGAAAAAACTCTCGCAGATCAAAAACGACTTTATCAACAACATGACCCACGAGCTGAAAACGCCGATCTCGACGATTTCGCTTGCCAGTCAAATGTTGCAGGATGGCACCTTTGCCAACACACCCAAAACCATCGAGCACATTTCGCAGGTCATCAACCAGGAGAGTAAACGGCTCAGTTTCCAGGTGGAAAAAGTTCTTCAGATGGCCATTTTCAACGAAGGGCGAATGAAACTCCGCTTTAAGGAATTCTCGTTAAATGAGTTGGTATCCTCTGTTATCAGCAATTTTGAACTGAGAGTCAGAAACCAAAACGGGGTCCTCAATGCCAATCTCAATGCCACGGACGATATAATTTACGGCGACGAAGTGCACATCACCAACGTAGTTTTCAACCTGCTCGACAATGCAGTAAAATACAGCCAGGAAATCCCGGAGATAACTGTCTCCACCTCCACCAAAAACGACGCGGTAATCCTGTCGGTCGCCGACAAAGGCATTGGAATTCCCAAAGAACACCAGACGCAGATTTTTGAAAGGTTTTTCCGAGTTCCGACCGGAAATGTGCACAATGTGAAGGGGTTCGGCCTGGGGTTGAGCTACGTGAAAAAAATCATCGATGCCCACAATGGCAAAATTATTGTAGAAAGCGCTCCCCACAAAGGGACAAAATTCAGTATCTTTTTCCCTCTAAATAAGAAAAAATAACCATGGAACAAAAAGTTAAACTGCTTTTAGCCGAAGACGATGAAAACCTTGGCCTGCTCCTCAAGGAATATCTGGTGGCAAAAGGTTACCAAACAACGCTTTATCCCGATGGCGAAGCTGCCTTCAAGGGTTTTATGAAAGAACACTTCGACATCTGCATCCTGGATATCATGATGCCTAAAAAGGACGGATTTACCCTTGCCAAAGAGATTCGGGCCATCAATGCCGACATTCCGATTATCTTTCTGACAGCCAAAAACATGAAAGATGACGTGATTGAAGGCTTCAAAATTGGAGCGGATGATTACATCACCAAACCCTTCAGCATGGAAGAGCTGATCTTCCGGATCGAAGCTATATTACGCCGGACAACCACTGACAATCAGACGCTTAATCAACAAATATTTAAACTGGGAAGATTTACCTTCGACACCCGCAAACAGACCCTCACCGACGGCGAAGACGTGGTGAAACTGACCACCAAAGAGTCGGACCTGTTAAAACTGCTTTGCCAAAACACCAACAAGGTGCTGGAAAGAAACTATGCGTTAAAATCAATCTGGGTAGACGACAACTACTTCAACGCCCGAAGCATGGATGTTTATATCACCAAATTGCGCAAACACCTGAAGGATGAGCCAACCGTTGAAATCATCAACGTGCATGGGAAAGGGTACAAGTTAATCATGTAAAAAACCTAAAACAGAAGAGCCCTGCCGGTCGGGCAAGGCTCTTATATGTTTTTTAGTCGAGTTTCAATACCGCCAGGAAGGCTTTTTGCGGCACTTCAACGTTTCCGACCTGTTTCATCCGCTTCTTCCCTTTCTTCTGTTTTTCTAACAGCTTTCGTTTTCGGGAAATGTCGCCCCCGTAACATTTGGCCGTAACATCCTTCCGGACAGCCTTTACTGTTTCACGAGCAATAATTTTTGCACCAATGGCAGCCTGAATGGCAACATCAAATTGCTGACGCGGGATCAACTCCTTCAGCTTTTCACACATCTTGCGGCCAAATGTGTAAGCGTTGTCAAAATGAATCAACGTCGACAGGGCATCCACCATTTCTCCGTTCAGCAAAATATCGAGCCTGACCAGTTTGGCAGGTTTGTAACCGTGCGGATGATAGTCGAAAGAGGCATACCCTCTGGATATACTTTTCAATTTATCGTAGAAGTCAAACACGATTTCTCCCAGCGGCATGTCAAAAATAAGCTCGGCACGGTCGGCTGTCAGATAACTCTGACTGACCAGAACGCCACGTTTGTCCAGACACAATGTCATAATTGCGCCAATAAAATCGGCCGTGGTAATAATGTTAGCCCGGATATAAGGCTCTTCAATTGAAGAAATTAAGGTCGAAACTGGCATCCCGGACGGGTTGTACACCTGTACTTTTTCGCCGTCGGTGAGCGTAATATTATAAGAAACGTTGGGAACGGTGGTAATAACATTCATGTCGAACTCGCGCTCCAGCCGTTCCTGAATAATCTCCATGTGCAGCAATCCCAAAAAACCGCACCGGAAACCAAATCCCAACGCGAGGGATGACTCCGGTTCAAAAGTGAGCGAGGCATCGTTGAGCTGCAGTTTGTCCATGGCAGCGCGCAAATCCTCATAATCATCGGCATCAATGGGATAAACTCCGGCAAAAACCATCGGCTTGACCTCTTCAAAACCTTCTATGGCATTTTGACATGGTCTTTTGACGTGGGTAATGGTATCGCCAACTTTTACCTCTTTTGCTGTTTTAATTCCGGAAATGATGTACCCCACATCGCCAGTACTGAGCACCTCCCGCGGTTCAAGTGAGAGCCGCAAAACCCCCACTTCGTCGGCATCGTACTCTTTCTTGGTAGCCACAAACTTAACCAGGTCCCCCTTCCGGATTTCACCGTTAACGATCTTAAAATAAGCGATTACTCCCCGGAATGAATTGTAAACCGAGTCAAAAATCAGTGCCTGAAGTGGGGCCGTGGAATCTCCTTTGGGCGGTGGCACCTGTTTGACAATCCGTTGAAGAATCGTTTCAACCCCCATCCCGGTTTTTCCGCTGGCCTCGATAATATCGTCCGGATCACATCCAACCAGATCGACTATCTGTTCGCTGACCACTTCCGGCATGGCATTGGGTAAATCCATTTTATTCATGATCGGAATAATCTCCAGGTCATTTTCCAACGCCAGATAAAGGTTGGAGATGGTTTGTGCCTGGATTCCCTGTGTAGCATCGATAATCAACAGCGCTCCTTCGCAGGCTGCGATGGAACGTGAAACTTCATACGAAAAATCGACATGACCGGGAGTGTCTATCAAATTGAGTTTATATTTCTCACCATTCAACTCATAATCCATTTGGATAGCATGACTCTTTATGGTAATTCCCCTCTCCTGCTCCAAGTCCATACTGTCGAGCATTTGGGCATGCATGTCACGTTCGCTGACGGTTTTGGTAATCTCGAGCAATCGGTCAGCCAACGTACTTTTCCCGTGGTCGATGTGCGCAATGATGCAAAAATTTCGGATATTATTCATTTGCAAATTGTTAATTGGCCCTGGCTTTTTATCCCTGTTAAATTTCGCGGCAAAGATATTTATTTTTTAACACTTCATACCGAAACATTGTTCGACAGGGACATAAAACAGTGCTTCATTGAACGTTAATTAAATTTAACGCGAGCTGCTCCGCGCTTTAAAAGCATCAAAAAAAACATTTTTCTTTTGAAAAAAATCTAATATTTTCTCCAAAAAACCTTTCATGGCATGGTAATTGATAACTAAATGGCAGAAACAACATTTTTTTCAAAGCCATGAAAACAATTTTATTTAAACCGTTGTTTCAGAGACAAATAATTTGACTTCATCAGCCCCAGTGCTGTTTTTTCATAAGTTTGGTTTAGTTAGGTTTAGTTGGACCCCGGCGCAGAGGCGCCGGGGTTTTTTATTGCCCTAAATTCTCTTGCAACGGCAAAAAACGGATCAAATGAAGTTAACATTCTATTCACAAACCGGGACCTCCGGGTTACCGATTCTTATCTCGCATTGACCGCAGGCAACAAACACTCTTTTACTTTGCCCGGCGTTGGGTCCGAAAAACGAAACTATCGCCGACGAAATCACCATCCCTGATCCAAAAAAAGTTTATCAGCAACTTTTACATCAACTGCTGGTTCCTGCCTGAAAAATCACCAACCTCAGGCACAGAAATTGCGGCGTTTTCGCGATTTTTACCAAGAAAATTCTGCCTTGAAATACTTTTTTGCTCTTGCGATCTTACTGATTACTGCAATCCAGCTGCCGGGACAAATCATCACCGTGATAAATGCCAAAACCGGCGAACCGCTGGAGGGAGTCATCCTGCACACCTCGGCGCGTTCCGCCCAAACCAATTCTGAAGGAAAAGTCAGCATGGACCAGTTCAACGAACAGGAGGTCATCACTTTTCAACACTCTTCTTTTCTGAAAACTACTGTCACCAAAAAAAACATCAGGCAGCACAACAACCAGGTCCGTATGGTGGAAGACCCCATTGCTCTTGATGAAGTGGTGATTTCCGTCAATCGCCGGGAGCAGCTGAAAACCGAAATCCCCAACAAGGTGGTGCTTATCGGGGCAGAAGAGGTATTGCGCTACAACCCGCAAACAACAGCTGACCTGCTGGCCACGAGGGGAGAAATTTTTATCCAGAAAAGCCAGCAGGGCGGCGGCAGTCCGATGATCCGGGGATTTTCGGCCAACCGACTGCTGATTGTTGTGGACGGCATCCGGATGAACAATGCCATTTACCGGAGTGGCAACCTGCACAACATCAACACACTCGACGCCAACCTGTTGGAAAACACCGAAATTATTCTCGGACCGGGCTCGGTTATTTACGGCAGCGATGCTCTCGGTGGCGTTATGAGCTTCAACACCCTCAAACCCCGGCTGAACACCCACGAAGGATGGAAGGCCAATCAAAAATATTTCGTGCGTTATGCTTCTGCCAACCAGGAAAAGACAGCACATGCCCAGGTTAATGTTGGCTCCCGGAAATGGGCGGCTTTGGCCGGTGTCACCATCAGCGACTTCGACGATCTGAAAATGGGCGCACACGGCCGCAGCGAATATCTTCGCCCCGAATTTGTTGTGCCCCTTCCGTTTAACGGCCGCGACTCTGTTCAGAAAAACCGCAATCCGCGAATTCAGCGCTATTCCGGCTACAGCCAGCTCAATGCGATGGGCAAACTCCGGTTTCAACCCACCGAAAAGCTCGATTTAAATCTGGCTGCGCACCTCTCCACCTCAACCAATATTCCGCGATACGACCGACTCATCGTTTACAAAGGGAGCAAATTACGATACGGTGACTGGTATTACGGGCCGCAGAAATGGCAGCTGGTTTCGTCCCAAATCAATTACCGGGATTCGAATCCTTTTTTCGACCAGGTTTCCATCATTGCCGGATATCAAAACTATACCGAAAGCCGCCACGACCGCAACCTCAACAATCCCGAACTGTTCCACCGCGAAGAGAACCTGTCGGTTTTTTCGCTCAACCTCGATTTCAATAAAAAACTCAATACCAGCAGTCATTTGTTTTATGGGCTAGAAGGGACCTTCAACCGGGCTCACTCCGCAGGGCAGTCTGAAAATCTGCTCTCGCAGAAAACCCAAAAAATTGCTCCCCGCTATCCCGATGGCGCCATCTACGAAAGTGGTGCCGGATATGCCAGCTACCAAATACACCTCCGGAAGAAAATGACCCTCCAGGCCGGCGCCCGTTTTACAGCGACTCACCTGAAAGGAAAGTTTTTAACCGATTTTTATCCCTTTCCCTTTGACCACTTCAACCTTTCGAACGAAGCGCTGATCGGAAATCTGGGCATGGTGTGGCTTCCAACCTCCGACTGGCAGGTAAACCTGAACGCGTCCACCGGATTCCGGTCGCCCAATCTCGACGACATCGCCAAAGTTTTTGACTCGGAGCCCGGCAACGTAATTGTCCCCAATCCCGGATTGAAACCCGAATATGCCCGCAACATCGAAACCAGTGTAACCAAACGGTTCGACAACAAAGCCCGTTTGGAGGTCACCGCTTTTTACACCCAGCTGAAAGATGCCATGGTTCGTCGCCAGTTCCGGCTTAACGGAGAGGACTCTATCCTGTACAACGGTGTCCCCAGCAAAGTTGAAGCATTGGTAAATGCCGACAAAGCGCGGATTTACGGGGCAAGTCTGAATGCCGAACTGCTCTTTTCGCAAACCCTTCGCACCCGTCACAGCCTGACCGTTACCCGTGGCGAAGATTCCGACCACTTACCGGTACGGCATGTCCCGCCGCTATTTGGAACTTCGCGGCTGATTTTCGAGAATCAAACCTGGTTTGCAGAGCTGAACATCCAGTATAACGGAGAAATCTCTTTCGACCGACTGGCTGCCGAAGAACGGGAAAAACCGTATCTCTATGCGGTGGATTCCGAAGGAAAACCTTTCTCCCCTGCCTGGTGGACCCTCAATGCCAAAACCTCCTGGCAACTTTCTCCTTTTTTAACCCTCAGCGGAGGTGTCGAAAACATCCTGAACAAACGTTACCGGCCCTATTCATCCGGTATCGTTGCCGCCGGAACAAATGCCACCATTTCTTTGATGCTGAAACTTTAAGGCAATTTTAACCGAAACCCAATCTGCGCTAAAAAAAAATTATCCAGCTATCCGTTTAGCTGCAAAATTTCAAACAATATCCAAAAAAAAATTACGTTCTTGTCAGAAATTAAGTTCACCGAACTTCAATCAGCTGATATCAACAATCAATCAGTTCGGTGCACTCTCAATCAGCCGGGGGTTTTTCTCCCGGCTTTTTTTTAAAAAAGCTTATTTTAGGGCGCGACAACTGAAGTTGATTTTTACTGGCCAAAAACAACAAAAGAGAGGTGTAATCTTTTCAAAACAAATACAAAAATTTATCGACCAATCTTGAAAATATCCTGAGATGAAAAAAACAATTCTAATCTTTCTTTTATCCACAATGGTATTAGCGGTTTCTGCCCAGGCCAAACGAAAAGACCAGGTAAAACGCAAATACCAAAAAGCCGAACAAGTGAATGAAAATTTGCCGCTGGTTCAGGTCCACGGACGGGTACTGAATGTTAACCGCGAACCGCTGGCCGGTGCAAGTATTACCGTTCCCGGAACCCGCCTGGGAGTTAACGCCAACGCCGACGGGGAGTACTTTCTGACCGGGCTGCCCACCGGCAAAGTATCTATTCAGGCGTCTTTCGTGGGATATCAAACCAAAGTGATTGACTACTACCTTCAGGAAGGTCTAAACGATGTCTATTTCACGCTCGACCAGGACGATATCACCCTCGAACCAGTGATGGTTACCTCCCAGAAACGGGAGCAGCAGGCGCTCGACGTGCCGGTTACCATGAGCGTTATTGGCAGTTCGCTGCTTGAGGATGCCGACATCCGCGAATTGGCCCAGCTATCCGATTTTGTGCCCGGTCTCAACATCCGGGTGCAGACCCCGCACCGTCCCAGCTTTGTCGTGCGCGGAATGACCAGCGACGAGGTCAGCCCCAATGCTCAACCCCGCGTGTCGGTCTATTACAACAACGTGCCCACCAGCCGCGGAAGCATGGCGCTGGCCGAATTGTACGATATGGAGCGGGTGGAAGTGCTGAAAGGTCCGCAGGGCACCCTGTTTGGCCGGGGTTCTCAAATTGGCGTCATCCATTTCCTGTCGAAAAGACCCGACCAGAACAGCGGAGGATACCTCACCGCCGGAATGGGCGACTACGGAATGAAAGAGATCCAGGGCGCCGTCAACATCCCGATTGCCGAAAACAAACTTTTTGCCCGCGCAGCTGGCATTTACAGTTACCGCGACGGTTATGTGGAGAACACTTTCGGCGGTACCCTCAATGGAAAAAACACGATCGGAGGCCGTTTTTCCCTTCGTTATCTCCCCTTCTACAATACAAAAGTCGACCTGGTGGTGAATTACCAGAAAGACGATGAACCGGGCGTGGCCTTCATGAGCAAAAAATTCCCCAACGCCCAGGGCGTCACCGACATTTTTAAATACCAGGCTTCTCTCGAACAGGGCAAAAACCTGAAAAACAATCGCGACGTACTGGGCTCCTCGCTCGAAATCAAACATTTCCGAAACGAGCACAACTACCTCAGTTCAATCACCTCCTATTACACCAACTCTGCCAACTCACGCTGGGACGGTGACGGAACGGCTGCCCCGGCAATCGACATGGCCGAAACCGCCGATGTGAAACAGTTCACCCAGGAGCTGAGGTACAACTTCTCGAAGGGAAGCCGCACCAATGGCTCGGTTGGCGCTAGTTACTGGCGCGAAAAGGTGGACCAGACCTACTGGTTTTCACCCAACGAACAGCACATGGCCTACCTCTTCCTCCAGCCCGATTACCTGATTGCCCCCGACGGGAAAGCCTACCCGATGCCCGCCCTGCCGGCAATTCCCGATCTCGGTCCGCTGGGAGGAATGCCCCTCCCCACCAGCCATGAAGAGGAAAACCTCAGCGGCGCCGTAAACCAGTCATACGAAGCTTTTCTGGATGCCACCCAGCGAATGACGCCCCGTCTCAGTTTTACGGTTGGTCTCCGCGGAACCTATGAACGGTTCAACGTTTCCAACGAATCGGTGTTTACCGGAGGTAGCCCCTCGGTACTTGGAATGCTCATCGGCAATTCCCCCAACCTCTTTTTCAAACCGGTTGACCGGACCGAGATCAAAGACAACTTCCTCTCCTTCACCTGGCGGGGCAACCTCAAATACGACTTCACCGAAAAGGCCAATTTATTTCTCGGATACGCCAAAGGCCGGCGTCCCAACGTACTGCAATTCAACTCGCTGGGAAAAAGCGAGGTGATGAATGCCGAAATTGTCCACAGCTTTGATGCCGGATTAAAAATGGCGCTTGCCCGGCGGATTTGGGCCGATCTGGGGGCATTTTATCAGCTCTACCGCAACTTCCAGACTACGGCATGGATTGCCGATCCGCAAACCGGAGAATTTAACTACCTCATCCAGGATGCCGGAAAAGCAACTTCCTACGGCGCCGAAGCCAATCTTCGCGCTGCGCTGCTGAAAAATCTTGAATTGTTTGGAAACTACGCATACATCCACGCCCGCTTCGACTCGATCGACAGCCGCGGAAACCAACAGCAGTATGCCGGGAATTCATTCCGGCTTACTCCGGAGCACAGCTTCACCGTCGGGCTGAATGCAAGGATTCCGCTGACACAAAGCCTGCTCTTCTTTGCCGTTCCTTCCTATGCCTGGAAAAGTCACATCTGGTTTGAAGATGCCAACACCGCTGGTCTGGAACAGGATGCTTACGGGATGCTGAATCTGCACACCGGCTTCGAATTGAAAAAACCCAGCCTCACCATTGCGCTGAGTGCCACCAACTTGCTGGATGAAAAATACCTGATCAGCGCCGGGAATACCGGCAGCATGTTTGGGGTTCCCACTTTTGTTCCCGGCGCTCCGCGAATGTTGTGCGCCAAACTGACCTGGAAATTCTGATTCCGGGTAAAAAAAATGAGTCAGGGTTTTCTGTCAAGGCCCTGACTCATTTCATTCAAACGCTACTCTTTTTACCAGCTTCCGCCGGCGCCGCCGCCACCGAAGCTTCCGCCGCCAAAACCGCCAAAGCCGCCGCCACCAAAACTTCCACCACCAGACGAGAAATTTCCCCACGATCCGCCGTGACTGCGCCCCGACCCCAGCATTCCCATGGCAATCCAGAACGGAAGGCTACTGCGGCCGGCCGAATAAAATCTCCTGCGCCTTAAAATCGGAAAGATACAAAACACCAGCAGCAACAGAAAGAACAGAAAACCGCCCCCTCCCGACCTGCTGTTTACCTTTTCCTGGTACTGGGCGACCGAATACTCCCCCTTGGCCAAGCTCATTATCACCTGGGTTCCTTTCAGAATGCCGCCATAATAATCGTTCTCCTTAAAACGGGGAATCATCTCATAGTCCACAATCTCGCGGTTGGCCACCGCATCGGGAATGGCCCCCTCCAGTCCGTAGCCGACAGCGACAAAAACCTGTCCTTTCGAATCGGCAGTTTTGGGTTTCACCAGCATCACCACGCCATTGTTTTTATCCTGCTGTCCAACACCCCAGCTTTCACCAATCCGGTAGGCAAAGTCCGCCGGGTCGTAACCTTCGAGCGAGCGGACGGTAACCACCACAATCTGGTTGCTGGTTTCCCGGGCAAACTGTGCCAGGGTCTCTTCGAGCGAGGCAGCTTCGTTCTTCGACAGGATTCCAGCCAGGTCATTCACCAGCCGCGGCGGATCGGGCCGTGCCGGAACCTGGGCCCAAACGGTTGCAGGCAGCCACCAGGCAATCAAAAGAAAATAGAGTACTATCTTTTTCATAATCATTTACTTTTCCCGAATGAAATCTCATCGGAAAGTTCATTTTTATCATCTTTCAGGTAAGGAAAATGCTGCTTAAGCTGCTCCCCGGCCATCCGGATTCCTTCGGCCAGCCCTTCGGCAAAACGTCCTTCACGGAAAAAGCCGATCGCCGTTTCCTTGATATTGTCCCAGAAACCGGCCGGAACGTTGGCATTGATCCCGGCATCGCCGAGGATGGCAAACTTGCGGTCTTTCACCGACAGGTAAAACAGAACGCCATTGCGCTGGGCCGTTTTATGCATTTCGAGTTTTTCAAACAGGTAAGCAGCCCGGTCGAGTACCTCTTCGGGACAACTGCCCTCGACATGTACCCGGATCTCGCCGGAGGTGTTTGCTTCGGCCAGTTCAATCGCCCGTTTGATACGAGCCTTTTCCTGTTCGGGAAACAGTTCACTGATGTTCATCTGCTTAGCATTAACGTCCGGTTAAAACTTCACTTCAGGAGCTTTCTCCGAACCTTTTTGGGCTTCGAAATAAGCTTTTTTGTCAAACCCGAAAATAGCAGCTGTGATGAGAGCCGGGAATTTCCGGATATAGGCGTTGTATTGCTGGGTAGCCTCGTTAAACTTCATCCGCTCCACGGTAATGCGGTTTTCGGTTCCCTCCAGCTGGGCCTGCAAATCCATAAAATTCTGATTGGCTTTCAGGTCGGGATAGCGTTCCACCACCACCATCAGGCGGCTCAATGCCGACGAGAGTCCGTCCTGTGCCTGCTGAAACTGCTGAATCGACTCTGGCGTCAGGTTTTTGGGATCGATTTTTACCGCCGTAGCCTGCGAACGGGCTTCGATAACGCCGGTAAGAGTTTCCTGCTCGTGCTGGGCATATCCTTTTACGGTATTGACCAGGTTCGGAATCAGGTCGGTACGACGCTGGTAAACGTTTTCCACCTGCCCCCACTGGGCCGAAACGGCCTCATCCATTTCAACCATGCGGTTGTAGCCGCAGCTTGAAAACAAAAAACCGATGGCAACTACTGAAATAATAATAAATGCTCTTTTCATGTTTGTATTGATTTTTATGGTTTCAAATATCTTGTGTAAATGTCAAAAATCATCGGAAAATTCGGGGAAAGCCGATATTTTACCGCTGAATTTCATCTGTCAAAAGATAAACCAATTTTGGAGGTATGACAACATCACCATTTCAGGCGGCAATCCGGGAAGGTATTCCAGCTCAACTTCCGCCGCAAAAACCTTACGACCTCTCGGTAAACCACGCGCCACGCCGGAAAGATATACTTTCGGAAGAAGAGAAAAAGCTGGCGTTAAAAAATGCGCTGCGTTATTTTCCGGCCGAACAGCATGACATTCTGGCGCCTGAGTTTCTGGAGGAGCTGAACCGTTACGGCAGAATTTACATGTACCGCTTCCGCCCCGACTATGAGATGAAAGCCCGGCCGGTTTCGGAATACCCGGCCCGATCGCTACAGGCAGCTTCCATCATGCTGATGATCCAGAACAACCTCGACCCGGCAGTGGCGCAACATCCGCACGAACTGATCACCTATGGCGGAAACGGCGCGGTATTTCAAAACTGGGCACAGTACCGGCTAATCATGAAATACCTCTCGGAAATGACCGATGAACAAACCCTGGTGGTTTATTCGGGGCATCCGCTGGGGCTTTTCCCTTCGCACCCCGACGCTCCGCGGGCGGTGATTACCAATGGGATGATGATCCCCAATTACTCCTCAAAAGAAGATTATGAAAAATTTAATGCGCTGGGAGTTACCCAATACGGCCAAATGACTGCCGGTTCCTACATGTATATCGGACCGCAGGGTATTGTGCACGGCACGGCCATCACGGTTTTGAATGCAGCCCGGCTCCACTCCGGCGGAACTCTGGCAGGTAAAATATTTGTTTCGTCGGGGTTGGGGGGCATGTCGGGCGCTCAGCCCAAGGCAGCCGTAATCGCCGGAATGGTGGGTGTTATCGCTGAAATCAACCCGAAAGCGGTACAGGTCAGAAAAGAGCAGGGCTGGGTTGACGAGGTTTACGATTCGTTGCCGCAACTGATTACCCGGATGCAACAGGCTGCCGATCACAAAGAAGCCGTTTCGCTGGCTTTCCTGGGAAATGTTGTCGATTTGTGGGAAGAACTGGCGCGGCGCCATATCCTCATCGATCTGGGTTCAGACCAGACTTCGCTGCACAACCCGTTTGCCGGCGGTTATTATCCGGCAGGACTTTCGTTCGGCGAGTCGAACCGGCTGATGACCGAAAACCCGCCGCTCTTTCGGCAAAAAGTTCAGGAATCGCTGCAACGGCAGGTTGCCGCTATCAACCAGCTGACTGCCGCCGGCATGTATTTCTGGGATTACGGAAATGCCTTTTTGCTGGAAGCCGGCCGCGCCGGCGCCGACGTGCTGCTCGCCAACGGAAAATTCCGCTACCCTTCCTATGTACAGGATATCATGGGGCCGCTCTTTTTCGATTACGGTTTTGGACCGTTCCGCTGGGTGTGCACCTCCAGCCAACCGTCGGACCTGGAAAAAACCGACCGGATTGCTGCCGCCGTCCTGGAAGAGATTGCCCGGACGGCCCCGGATTGTATCCAGGGACAACTGACCGACAACCTCCGCTGGATCAAAGAGGCCGGACGCAACAACCTGGTTGTCGGGTCGCAGGCGCGCATCCTGTATGCCGACTGCGCCGGACGTACACAAATTGCCGAAGCGTTTAACGAAGCGATCCGCCGTGGAGAAATTTCAGCGCCGGTGGTGCTGGGCCGCGACCACCACGATGTATCGGGGACCGATTCTCCCTTTCGAGAAACAGCTAACATTTACGACGGATCGCAATTTACGGCCGATATGGCGGTGCAGAATTTTGCCGGCGACAGTTTTCGCGGCGCCACCTGGGTGTCGTTGCACAATGGCGGCGGTGTCGGCTGGGGCGAAGTGATCAACGGCGGGTTTGGCCTGCTGCTCGACGGAAGTGAGGACGCCCGGCGCCGGTTGAAAAGTATGCTCCACTGGGATGTCAATAACGGAATTGCCCGCCGCAGTTGGGCACAAAACGAACCAGCCCGGTTTGCCATCTGCAGGGCGATGGAGGAAAATCCGCTGCTCCGGGTTACCCTGCCTCACGCTGCTGACGAAAAGCTGATCAACGCTCTTTTCTGAAAAACGGAACAGACCTGCTCCGGCAGCAGACACAACTCAGGAAAACAGCAAAGAATAGGGACGGATGAGTTCGTTTCGCAACTCGTCGACTCCAAAATTGCGACTTTTACGAAAAAACTCGCGCCCCTCAAAATAGACCAGCACCACCGGAACAGTAAAAATCCGGTTTTGCGCAGCAATTTCGGGCGACTGGTTGATTTCGACGTACACCAGCTTAATCTCCGGAAACTCACGGGATATCATCTCCTCCACTTTCGGCTTCAACACCTTGCAGACGCCACATTCGACCGTGGAAAAATAGGCCAGCACCGCCGGATGCTCCTCCACAAAACGGTCGTAATCCGATTTACCAATAAATTGCTGAAACATGGTCTGAAAACTAAGAATTTCCCGATCCGCGATCAGTACTGGTCGGTAGCCAGCATCACCAGGGTGCAGGCTTCAACCGGTTCGATACTGTTTTGCCGCAACAAGGTCTCCAGTTCGGGATTTTCGGCCCCTGGATTGAAGATCACCCGGCGCGGTTTGATCTGTAGCAGATAATCGTAGTACTCTGGCTGGTGTTTGGCTCCCACATAAAGGGTAACCGTGTCGGCGCCGGGATTTTCCGGGCGGGCTTTAACAATCGGAACGCCTGCAACTTCCCCCTCGCGCAGCCCCAAAGCCACCACTTCGTGGCCGTGCCGGCGCAAAGCCTGAATAGCTTTAAAAGAATAACGATCGGGGTTTGTGCTCGCCCCGATCACCAACGTCTTGATATTGTCCATGATCTTTTTGCTCTAAATTTCCGAGGGAAATCTTTTCAGCAATGTTTTTTTTCAAAAAACAGCCCGAATCCCTCAGTTTTTGTTAATCAAAACAACCGCGTGAGCCGAAATACCCTCTTCCCTGCCTTCGAAACCCAGCTTTTCGGTGGTGGTGGCTTTTATCGAAACCTGACCGGCCTCAATTTCCAGCACCTGCGAAAGGGTTTCTTCCATTTGCGGAATGTAGGGTTTAAGTTTTGGGCGCTGGGCACACACGGTACTGTCGATATTAACAATCCCGAAGCCTTGTTGTTTGAGCAGTCCGGCCGTCCGGCGAAGTAATATTTTGCTGTCGATATCTTTAAACTCGGCTACCGTATCCGGGAACTGGGTCCCGATGTCGCCCAATTTGGCAGCTCCGAGCAGCGCATCACAAATGGCATGAATCAGGACATCGCCGTCGGAATAGGCTACCGTACCTTTTTCGTGCGGAATAAGGATTCCGCCCAGCCAAAGCGTTTCGCCTTCGGCCAGCCGGTGCACATCAAAACCATATCCTACCCGAAGATTCATCATCAGCGCTGATTTCCGAAGGCATCCACATCAAACGAAAGGGTGAATCTCAGTGTATTTTCCAGCGGGTGATTCCGGACGGTGGGAATCAGGTAGGAAAAGTCGAGTGCAAATACGTTGAGCCGCAACCCGGCGCCCACTGTCATAAATTTGCGGTTCCCCTTGTTTTCATTTTCATAGAAATAACCGGCGCGCAGGGCAAACTGCTTGTTGTACCAGTATTCGACCCCGGCAGCAAGGTTAATTTCCTGCAGCTCCTCTTTCATTCCGCCCGGAGCATCGCTGAACGATGAAAAGATACCGGCCACCACCGATTTGTCGGAATTGATTCCGCCGGGATAGATCACATCGCCGGTGTCATAGGTGGTGGTGTCGCGCGGAGGCGTGGGCACCAGCAGTTTGTTGGCATCCAAGGCAAAAGTGAAGGTGTTGTAGTCGTCCAGTTCGGTGGTGTAAGAGACCCCCAGCTTCATGTTGGTCGGGATAAAGTCTTTGACTTCGCCGTCGGTGTACGAAATTTTCGCACCGATATTCTGAATGTTGATCCCGGCGGCAAACACATTGTCGCGGCGGCGTACCGAAAATTCGTTGCGGTAGTAAAAAGCGACGTCAGCCGCGTAGGAATTTCCGGCGTGCGACTCCACGTTGTTGATAAGTTGTCCGCCGGTGAGGTCAGAGCGGATATAACGAACCGCCACGGATCCTGCAAAATAGTCGGAGAGCAGCCGGGTGTATCCCAGGTCGATCGCAAATTCATTGGGATTTTGTTGTCCCATGTACTGATTCTGATCGTCGGTGAAGACAATGTCTCCGAGTGAAAAATAGCGCAACGAAGCGCTTATGGTCTGGTAATCGTCAAGTCGTTTGTATCCGGCCAGGTAAGCCAAGTTAATGTCGTTGACCAGCGCGCGGAGCCACGGTGAATAGGAGAGCGCAACGCCCATGTCGCTTTCCATAAACGCATATTTGGCAGGGTTCCAGTGCTGGGAGTTTACATCGGGCGAGGTGGCCACGCCGGCGTCGCCCATCCCGGCAGCCCGCGAATCGGGCGAAATCGACAGAAACGGAACAGCAGTGGTGACCACATTGGCGCCCGAAAGGGTAGCCTGTGCACTGAGTTTTTCAACTGAAAAAACAAAGACAAAAGCTGATACTACTATTAAAAACCTTGTTAATCTGATCATAACATTATTTTCTTGAAAGCGTGCAAATTTAACTATTAAATCTAATTCTGTTTTTGAACTAAAATTCAAACGGAACTATTCCGGAAAAATTATTCGATTGACTAAAATTAACGGACGACAACCATCTTTCCGGCTTTTGAAGCGAGTTTTCCGTCGGCCGAACGAATGGTGATCCGGTAGAGATAGAGGCCATTTCTGATCCGGATCCCGCGATCGTCCATATCCCAGCGGAGCGGGGTACTGTTTTTTCCGCTGGAGGAGACCGTGGTCTGAAGCCGGTCGATCAGGCTGCCGTTGCGGTCAAAAATCTCGAGCATGGTCCGGAAAACGCCGTCGGGTTGGTTATGTGAAAAATGGAAATAGGTGTACTGGCTGACCGGATTGGGGTAGTTGCCCACTTCACTGATGAAAAAATCACCGGTCACCACAAATTTAATCTCGGTTTCGGCAGAATTGTTGGCTACATCCCACACCTTCACCTTCAGCGAATGTTCGCCCACCGCCAGGTTCCGGAGGGGAAAACGGACGGTGCCACGGGTGTAGTCGTCCATATCGGCCTGGTAATAGTCGTTCAGCACCATCACATTGGAGTAGTCGTTGTCCAGCACTGCCGTAATATCATGACCTATCCCGGTTCCGACGGTATTGATTCCGTTTTCGTCGGAAATAAATGCCAGCAGCAGCGGGTTCTGACTGGTTTCGTCCCCCGAACGGAAATCGGTATCGTCCAGGTACAACTCCAGCGCAGGTCCCTTGTTGTCGGAAATCTGTGTGCCCGAAGTTCCACCGATAAAAAACTCTTCAAAAGCTCCGTTGGCATCCTGCAGGCCATCTTCGGCATAATAAAGGATTTTTCCTTTCCCCAGGCTGTAAGAAATATCTTTGGGCACTACAAAGCTGAACTCAAACTCACCCTTTTTTACACTTGCCAGTCCTTTGTAAATGATGTTGTCCTGCACCTTGAAAAACATTTTTTCCTGCCCGCCATTTCCCATCGTCTCCTGCAGCTGGGCTTTATCGTAAACCACCGGTATAATTTTTCCGTTGAAGTTGGTCAGCTTATTTCCCAACTGATCGGTGATCTCGCCGGTGATAGTGATTTTGTTCAGCGCTTTCAGGGTGTCGGCAGCTGCGCCGGCAACTTTTTGGTTGATGGTTTTGGTCACCACCCGGTGTTTCGGATACGAAATTTTCAGCGCCGGATCGGCCAAAAGGGTAAAATTGCGCTGGTTGAGCGTATTAATGGTGGCAACTTTTGCCAGCCGCATGATATCTCCCATACGGTAAGGTTCTCCGGTGGCATTTTTTTCAAATACATACCGGTAAAAATTGTTGCTCAGCAGATAATTGGAGTAGGCAAAAACCACCCTGGTGGTTGAAAAAAGGGCCACGCCGCCGCCGTTGGGATTAAACAGGATATATTCGCCGGCCGAACTGCTTTCGGCATCGAAACGGCTGAATTCGCAGGTGGCTGTTACAAAAATGGGTAATTTGTTTTTATTGTTCCAGGCATTGATGTCCGAAATATCCAGCACATGTTCGTCGGCCAGGAAGCGGTCATTGGCATGGCCCACATAATTGAGGATCAGCACCCCTTCTTTCACCCGGTTGTTGATTGCCTCGTTAACGCCGGGATAACGTTTACCGGCCGAAGTGTTTGACGCGGGATAAGCGTCGAAGTAGATCTTGTCGGTCTGAAACTCGCGGTGGTCGGCATTTACCTGGTTGGCCAGCCGTTCAGAGTCGGTCATGTGCAGGGTGTTGTCGCCGTCATCGCCAATAAAACAAAGGATATTCCGCCAGTCTCCCATTGCACTCGCGGTGTGATAATTCAAAATTTTGTCCACCACTGTTTGCGCTTCAAATTTTGTTGAAGCGGGAATCCGCCCGATTCCCAGGTCAACGGTTCCGTCATAAACCGATTCGCCCGGGTCGAGGATCACATAATAATCGTCGGTAACAAACGACAAGGTAGGCAGCAACGAATTGTCAGACTGAAATGTGGGAACAAAATTGCGGTTATGTCCCTGCAAATTCCGGTTGTCGAAACTGCCGTCGCCGAAAAGCAGCACATATTTCAGTTTGTTGCTGCGCTCGTAGCACATCCGGATAAAATTCCGCAGCGCGGTGGCATCGGGACTTCCGCTGCCAAATTCGTTATAAACCTCGGTAGTCGTGACCACCTGTGCGTCCATCCCATCGTATTCGCGGTGGAAGCCGGCAATATCGCCGGCCGACTTCACAAAATCGGGATGCGTGATAATCAGTAATTCGGGAACCTCCAGCCCGTGAAGATTTTGATTGGCAACCTCGCCCACCAGTTCCGGTTCGGTAAAATTACCCGTTGGTTTAAAGATGACATACTCGCGAAGTTCGGTCGCCGGACGCCTGAAGAGCGCCGTACTATTCTGGATGGTCACCGGAATTTCGGCAACTGCCGTGGGATGGGTAACATCAAAAACACGAGCGCCTGCCACTGCATTTTCAATTCTGAATTCAACAACAGAGGTTGCACCAACGGTTTCCGCATCGCGAAAATAGAGCTCGTCTCCCTCCTGTTTCAACTGCCGCCGCCAGTTCACCTCCAGGTAGTCGAGCCACGCTTCGGAGAGGGTGCCGGCCGCCGAATAGGTGAGCGACACCGCCAGGTTTTCGCTCGAAAGGCTGGAGCTGAACATCTTTTGTTGTTCATTGGCAAACCACGTGGTATTGCTCCCCATTTCCACCGGCGAAAAAACCAAACTCCCGGCTTTCGACTGGTTAATCGAAACATCAAAAGCCGAAATATTTTCCGAACGTCCGGCAGCATTCACAATCAACTGGGCGCTCTTCCCTGCAACCGGATTCTTGCAGACCAGCGAAAAATTGCGGCTGTTGTTCGGGAAAAACTTTTCGCCAAACCACTGCTTGCCCGAACGGATCAGGTTGTATTGTTCCACCTCGTAATGGAGATAGTCGTTGTACGCCTGGACCGTGTGGGTGGCAGCCGTTTCTGTCTGGGGCAGTTTTTCAACCGTAAAGACCCCTCCGCCTTCCTGGCTCAGGAAGTAAAAGGCAGAATTGGTATACACATTGGTCGTGTGCCGGAACACTTTGGCAGACGGATCCCATTTCCAGGTAATATTTCCGGTCGCATAGAAAAAAAGGCAGTCGTTCCCGGCAGCATCTTTTCCGTGCCAGGTGCGGTTTTTCACCAGGTCATCCACCGGGGTTTGATTCAGCGATTCGTCGAGCTGCAGTCCGCCGGCCCCAAACACATTGACCTGCTGCGGGGCGGTAAATCCCCAGCTCCGAAGTTTTTCGTACGTTATTTTGTGAATCCCTTTTTTCGTGGTTTTGATCTTTACCCATTTACCCGACTGCAAGGCCGAAGCTGTCTTCCAGCTGTAAGCCGCAGCAGTTGTTGCCAACTGGTTTTGCCGGGGTAAAACTTTCAGTTCAAAGCCCGTCAGCAAAAAAATTTTACCATCTTTTTTTATGAGGGGGACAAACCGGAGCTCCAGAAACTCTTCTCCCTGCGAAACACGGCGGGAGGTTTGCAATTCAATTTCCGAAGGAATTTCAGCGGCGGGATCGATCCCCTCGCTGTCGGTCCACTCCCGGTAAACCGGATGGAGCAACTCAAAATCAACCGATTCACCCTTCTGAACAGAAAAGGTTTTAACAAACAGCGGTAAAAAAGGAGAGGTATCGGAGTAAATTCCGCCCTCAAAACCTAAATAGCGGGAAGGTTTTTCGGTCAGCGCAAGTGTTTTTAGCGACCATTCCAGCGTGTGGGTCTGACGGCTAACTTCGCTTCCCCGAAAACCGAAAAAAACCAGCAAAATCAGAAAGGTAAATCTGTACATTCTCTTATGTAATAAGTGAAAACAAAACGTTCGGAACATCCAAATATTGCCACCCGACCGTGTGAACTTCGCTCACCATCCTCTGTGGATAAAGGCAAAGTTAACCTGAATGGCCAACAATGAGGTGAAAATATCCAAAAACCTGAACAATAATAATACAATGAATTAGTTATATTTGTGACACTTATTTTACGATTAATAATAGTTACAATCAATGAAGCTAAAAACTTTAACGATAGTGTTTTTAGCCGCATTCATTTCTGGATGTGGGTTATTTGGCAAAGGGGGCAAAAAAACCAGCCGCACAACCGGTTGGAGTTACAATGACCCTGAAACCGGCAACATTCCTTATCAATCCGGTTACGAGCAGGCAGCAGGCCCCGGTCTGGTTTTTATCCAGGGGGGCACTTTTACCATGGGACGTGTGGAGGAAGATGTGATGCGCAAATGGGACAACAGCCCGCGCCGGATTACCGTAGCCTCCTTCTACATGGACGAAACCGAAGTGTCGAACCAGGATTATCGGGAATATACCTACTGGATCTCCCGCGTTTATCCGGCAGACCGCGCCAAACTGGAAGCTGCGCTTCCCGACACCTTGCAATGGCGCGAAAAATTGGCCTACAACGAACCGTACATTCAAAACTACTTCCGGCACCCGGCTTACAGCGACTATCCGGTAGTCGGCATTTCATGGGTACAGGCCAATGCTTACTGTGCCTGGCGAACCGACCGGGTCAACGAACAGATCCTGGTCAGCAAAGGTGTGCTGAAACATGACAACACACAATCCGGACAAAATATTTTCACCACCGACACTTACCTGGCCGGAATGTACCAGGGTGCCGCCGGACGCAAACCACAGGAATCGAGCGATGGAACAACCCGCCCGGTCCGTTGGGAAGATGGGATCCTGCTGCCTACCTACCGCCTGCCTACCGAAGCAGAGTGGGAATATGCCGCCCTGGGTCTGATCGGGAACACAGAGGGAGAATTGCTCACCGACCGTCGTCTGTTCCCCTGGAACGGAACCTATCTCCGCGCAGATGCCAAAAAGGAGAAAGGACGTATGAAAGCCAACTTTACCCGCGGTCGCGGTGACCTGATGGGGATGGCCGGTGCGCTGAACGACAATGCCGACATTGCTTCTCCCATCAAATCGTATGATCCAAATGATTACGGACTGTACTGCATGGCCGGCAACGTCAACGAATGGGTTTTCGACGTTTACCGCCCGCTCTCTTTCCAGGATATGGCCGAGTTTCAGCCGGTTCGCGGCAATATGTTTACCGTTCCGCGCCGTGACCCCAACGGAAACTACGAAAAAGATCCTTACGGAAGAATGGTCTATGATACGATAGCCGATTACCGCAACTTTAAAGACGGCGATCCCAATTCGCAGATAATTGAAGGCAACAACTGGAACGCCGTACAGAATAACCAAACCAAAGACATGTACATCCAGGATGACCGCCAGGGAGCTTTCTCCTCCCTGATTGGCGACGATGTAAGGGTGTACAAAGGAGGTTCGTGGAAAGACCGCCCCTACTGGCTGAGCCCGGGAGCACGCCGCTACCTGCAGGAGACCAAATCGCAAAACGACCTGGGTTTCCGCTGTGCCATGACCCGCGTGGGCAGTCCTCAAGGATTTTAAATTACAGAAACGATAACCGGGAAACCTCATTGACTCAATGGGGTTTTCTTTTTTTCGAATGGACAAGCCCGGCCCACTGCCAAAAACCATTCCCGGCATTCATCAGCAAACAGAACAGTGTTGATTTAAAAAACCATTCTTTACGTAAAACAATCAGGCTCGTGAAAACCGAACAGCTTTACCAGATCTTCCTGCAACATCCGGTTGTAAGTACCGACAGCCGTAAAATAGCCCCCGGATCGATCTTCTTTGCATTAAAAGGAGAAAATTTCGACGGAAACCGGTTTGCCGCTTCCGCCCTCGAAGCAGGTGCCGCTTTTGTGGTGGTGGATGACCCGCAGATGGCCACCCATGAAAAGTTCCTGCTGGTGGATGACGTGCTGACTGCTTTGCAACAGCTGGCTGCTTTTCACCGGAAACAACTGGCATTGCCCGTTCTGGCCATCACCGGAACCAATGGAAAAACCACCACCAAAGAGTTGGTGGCAGCGGTGCTGGCCGAAAAGTTCAACGTCGAATTTACCCGCGGGAACCTCAATAACCACATCGGCGTTCCGCTAACCCTCCTCTCTTTTACCAAAGAAACGCAGTTTGGAGTGGTGGAAATGGGCGCCAACCATCCCGGAGAGATCGACTTTCTTTGCCGGCTGGCCACCCCCAATTTTGGCATTATCACCAACGTGGGCAAAGCACACCTGGAAGGCTTTGGCAGTTTCGAAGGGGTCATTCAAACCAAAAGCGAATTGTACCGCCATCTCGAAAAAAACGGAGGGAAAATTTTTCTGAATAGCGACAACTCGTACCTGCGTGCCGTTGTGGGAGAAAAGCTCGAAAAAATCGAATACGGACAGACTGAAGGTGCCTGGCTGCGGGGCGAAACAGTGCAGTCACCGCCCTTCCTGCATGCCCGGATCTGGTTTCCGAAAGGAGTTTTATATTTCAACACCCGGCTGGTGGGCCACTACAACCTCGAAAATGTTTTGGCTGCGGCCTGTGTGGGCCACTATTTCGGCATCGATCCGTTAAAAATAAAAAAGGCCGTAGAAAACTACCGCCCTTCCAATAACCGCTCACAACTTACACAGGCCGGGAACAACCAGGTAATCCTGGATGCTTACAATGCCAACCCCACCAGCATGCAGGCCGCCCTGACAAATTTTTCACAAATCGTCCATCCGCAAAAAGCCGTCATCCTGGGCGACATGCTTGAACTGGGAGAATCTTCTGCCGAAGAGCACCAACGCATTGTCAATTTGCTGCAAACGCAACCACCGGCTCGGGTATTTTTAGTCGGAAATCATTTTGCAGCAACCAGTCATCCTGAAAATTTCAAACCATTTCCTTCGGCCGACCTGCTGGCGGAATACCTGCAGGAGAACCCTCTCCAAAACTGCCTGATTCTCATCAAAGGCTCAAGAGGGATCCGGCTGGAAAAGCTGATGGAAAAACTTAGTTAACCTGTGGTTTTTCCACTTTCAGGACATCAGAAATGGCCCGTTCGAATGTTGATTTGGGCAGTGCCCCCATCGCCATTTGCGGCTGCCCTTCTTTGGGGACAAACAGCAACGACGGAATACTCTGGATCCCAAACATGGCGGCCAGTTCCTGCTGATCTTCCGTATCCACCTTGTAAATCCGGAGGGTATCTCCATATTCTTTCTGGAGCTCTTCCAGGATGGGCGCTACCATTTTACACGGACCGCACCAATCGGCATAAAAATCGATCAAACACGGCACGTCACCTTCATATTTCCACTCCTGATTAGCTTCCCAGTTAAATACCTTCTGCTTAAACGTCTCTTTTGTCAAATGTTCCAACATGATTTTCTATTTTAAGATTCTACAAATATACAAACATCTATATATTTAGATTTTCAAAAACGGTACCAATTGCCCTCATCTTTGAAACAACCCTGAAAAAACCGAATTTATTGTAATTTTGTCACGGCAATTTCAAATTTGTCAGAATCCGGCAGATTTTTTCTGCTACTGTGTCAACTTTTTTATGAAAGAACAACTGAAACACCCTGTTTTTACAATTATAGGTTCGGTCGCCGATGAACTGAATCAGCCCACTTTCGTAATCGGGGGCTATGTCCGCGACCTGCTGCTGGGAAGGCCCACTTCCGATATCGATATTGTGACGGTGGGCAGCGGAATCGAACTGGCAGAGCGGGTAGGCCGGGCCTTGCGCCTCAAATCCAAAGTAACGGTATTCAAAAATTTTGGTACGGCCATGCTGTGCTACAAAGAGATGGAAATTGAATTTGTAGGCGCCCGCAAAGAGTCGTACCTCCGCAATTCGCGCAAGCCCATTGTGGAAGACGGGACCCTGGAAGATGACCAGAAACGGCGCGATTTTACCATCAACGCCCTGGCCATCAGCCTCAACAAAGAGACCTTTGGCCAGCTGACCGATCCGTTTGACGGGGTAAAAGACCTTTCCGGACAGATCATCCGCACCCCGCTGGATCCTGACATTACCTTCTCCGACGATCCGCTCCGGATGATGCGTGCCATCCGCTTCTCCACCCAACTCGGCTTTCAGATTGCCGACGAAACCCTGATTGCCATCAGCCGCAATAAAGAGCGTATTAAAATTGTTTCACAGGAACGCATTGTGGACGAGCTCAACAAGATTCTGCTGGCCCAAAAACCCTCCACCGGCTTTATCCTGCTGGAAGAAACCGGACTGCTTCCGCTCATTTTCCCCGAATTGTCAAACCTGAAAGGGGTGGATGCGGTAAAAGGAATTGCCCACAAAGACAACTTCTACCACACCCTGAAAGTGCTCGACCAGCTTGCCCCCAAAACCGGGAACCTGTGGTTACGCTGGTCGGCGCTCCTGCACGACATTGCCAAACCAGCCACCAAACGATTTGTGGAAGGTCTCGGCTGGACCTTCTACTCCCACAACTTCATCGGCGCCAAAATGATTCCCGGCATTTTCAGACGGATGAAACTTCCGCTGAACGAAAAGATGAAATACGTTCAGAAAATGGTGGAACTGCACATGCGCCCCATCGTACTTTCCGAAGAGGAGGTTACCGACTCGGCGGTGAGGCGGTTGCTTTTCGAGGCCGGCGAAGATATCGACGACCTGATGACCTTGTGCGAAGCCGACATCACCTCAAAAAATGTGGGAAAGGTTCAACGTCACCTGCAAAACTTTCAACTGGTCAGGCAAAAACTGAAAGAGATCGACGAAAAAGATTCCATCCGCAACTTTCAGCCCCCGGTATCGGGCGAAGAGATTATGGAAACATTTGGATTGACTCCCGGACGGGAGGTGGGGATCATCAAAAATGCCATCAAAGAGGCGATTCTGGATGGCATCATCGGAAACAACCACGAAGAAGCTCACCGTTTTATGCTGGAAAAAGCTGCCGAAATCGGACTGGCGCCGGTTCGGTGATTCAGGGATGTTGCCGCTTTCGCAGGGTGAGTATCACCGGCAAATGATCGCTGAACCCACCGTGGTAACGAAAGCCGACATACGAACGAAACGGTTTTTCTCCGTAAAAACGTTCATCTTTTTCCAGTAAAAAGGGTAAATCGAGGATTCGGGCATCGCCGGGCAGGCAAAAGAGGTTCCGGGTGGAATCGAGCAGGCCGGCGCTGACAATCATCTGGTCAAAAACCTGCCA
>JARKOX010000125.1 GCA_029975525.1 Prolixibacteraceae bacterium
CATTGTCCTCCACAATTAAAGTCTACCACCGGTAGGTATAACTTACTGACGGGATGAACGGGAAAAGTGTAATTTGTTTCATCTGACTGCCTTTTTTGTAATAATACCAGGGATTCAGACGATTATAGGCATTATATGCCGAAAAGTTCCAGCAGTTAATTTTTCCGGCATTCTGTCGCTCAATCCGGTACGACAGATTGAGGTGGTGAAAATCGGGCATCTGGTAATTGTTAACCGAGTTAATTAAACTACGGCGGCTAAACCATTCAGCGTTATATCGCGATCCTTCCATCAGGGGCAGCGGAATAGCCTGGTACTCCTGTTTGGCAAGGGTAATGTATTTGCCTGACGCGTAGCTGAAGGTTGCTGAAAAATCTTTTTTAATGATCTTATCCTTTTTCTGTTTTTCACCCAGAAACCAGTTGGCATTGAGGTTTAACTGGTGCCGGCGGTCATACGTGTACGGAAAAGGTCGGCCATAATTAATTTCATCAAATTGACGGGAGCTTTTCGAAAGGGTGTAGGCGATCCAGCCGGTAAGAGTGCCCGTGGTTTTTTCGGCCATCAGCTCCACCCCGTACGACTCTCCGCTGCCTTGCACCACGTGTTTCTCCCAGCTTTCGCCACGCTCCTTCACGGCCAGTGTTCCTTCGCGGTACTGAATAACATTTTTCAATGCAGTGTAAAATATTTCGGTGGAAAACTGATACCCGCCAGGGTTCAAAAAAATCCCAGCCGAGAACAGATCGGAAGTTCCGGGTGAAATTTGTGCGGTGGAAGAGACCCAGAGTTCGGTAGGAATGCCCAGCGTGGTATTTTGCAACTGGTGTAAAAACTGTTTCATCCGCGACCAGGATATTTTTCCGGAGATTTGTTCTGCAAACAGGTAACGAACCGATATCCGCGGCCTCAAACTCAGGTAATTTTTCCCCCGGGTAGCCAGATTTCCGGCGCGCAGGCCCAGGGTACCTGTCGCCCGTTTGGTCAGGTCCACTTCTCCTTCGGCATAAACATCCGTGATAAAATTTCGTGTAAACACATCTTTGTTCAGTTTAAAAGAGGTTGAGTCGGAACGATACGAAATAATTTCAGGGCTGAATTGCTGCACGGAAAGTTCGTATCCCAAACGAAAAGCTGAGCCAAATGCGGGAAACCAGTCGAAATCGCCTTTGGTAGTCCAGTCGTTCAGGTTGTTGTACCCTTTGTAAATCTCACCTCCTTTCTTGTCAAATTTGTTCAGGTACATTTGCCTGAAACGGCTGTTGTAAACCGAAAAATTTGCAAACAGCCCCGGCGAAAAAATATGGTTCCAGCGTAACACCGAGGTTAGATTTTGCCAGTTATAGCCGAACCTGACATAATCCTTGTAATGACTGCCGCCATCTTCCATATTGTAGGCATCGCGGCCGGTGTAAAAACTGAGGTAAATACGGTTTCCGGAATTTATCAGCCAGTTGGTTTTGGCGTTGATGTCCCAAAAACCATAGGTTAACACCTGCTCATCCTTCCCTTCCAGTTTCTGCCCGGCAAGCAACAAGGCATCCATCCAGGTTTTCCGGGCCGAAACCATATAGGAAACCTTCTCCTTTACCAGTGGGCCTTCCTGCGTAAAACTCCCGGCTATTGGACTGAGCGAAAAAGTCCCGGACTGCTTTTTCAGGTTACCCTCTTTCATGCTTACATCCAGAACCGACCCCAGCCTGCCTCCAAAACGGGCGGGCAGATTCCCTTTATACAGCCTGGCCTCTTTGATGGCGTCGTTGTTAAAAGCCGACATAAACCCCCACAAATGACTGACGTTATAAACCGGCACCCCGTCCAACCGAATAAGTGTCTGATCGGGGCTGCCGCCGCGAACGCTGAACCCCGTTGAACCTTCGGTGGCAAACGACACTCCGGGCAATAGCTGAATGGCTTTCAACAAGTCGGGTTCGCCCAAGACTGCCGGTATTTTTCCTATCTGCAGCGCATTTAACCGGTGAACCCCCATAACGGGTGAAAGCAAAAAATCTTCTTTTGACGTTGCTTTTATCTCCACCTCTTTAACAACATTTCTGGTTTCGAGCTGAACGGTTAACAGGGTGTCCGTTTTAAGCAGCAGCTTCTGGGTAAACGTTTCAAAACCCACAAAGCGGAAAACAAGGGTAATCTCGCCAGGAGGAACGCCCATGCTGAAAAAGCCAAAATCGTTACAGGCAGTTCCCCTGTTTAGGGCTGGCAGGAAAACCGTAGCCCCTGCCAGTCTTTCGCCGGTAGTTGCGTCAGAGACGTAGCCGCTGAGGGTAACGGGGGGCTGTGCAAACGCCTGAAAGAAGAGAATCACGCCAAAAAGAGCCGATAATAAAATTCTTATCTGGTATTTTACAGCCATTTCATTCTCTTAAAAATTCTTTTTAAACACTGCTGAATGAACCCAAAATGCCGGTACCGCCATGAATATTGGAATAGACAGGAAACGGCACATAGATGATCGGCATATCGGTGGCATAGGTATCCATCCGTTCGAGCAAAAGACTTGACTTCATGTATTTATCGAGATGATAATCTGCCGA
>JARKOX010000134.1 GCA_029975525.1 Prolixibacteraceae bacterium
ACTCCGGGGCTCAATTTTGCCACCCCGGGCGAAGTGACCGAACGGCTGCAGCCGGTTTCGGCCGTGACGGTGCCACATCCCATTTCGTGGTCTGATGAAGAGCGCGACCTGAGCTTGTGGCAGGGCAACGAATTGCAGAACGAAGCCGTCGCTAAACTTTATGAGTCGGCCTCCCGCATGAGCCGGTGCAACAATCCCGAGCTGCTCAAAGACTGGAACTACCTGCAGGCCAGCGACCACTTTCACTGCATGTCAACCAAGTTTTTCAACAGCGGCGCGCATCCGCGGCAAAATTATTACAGCTCCCCCTACGAAGCGTTTATCAATTACATGAACGTGCTGAGCGATTTCAGGCTGCGGCTTAATGCGCAGGTGCCCGAAAGTCCGATGGAAGAAGAACTTTCGGTGCTCAACCGCCGCATCGAGGAAAAGGAGAAACGGATCAGGCAGATGGAAGAAGAGATTGCCCGGTTGCAGAAATCCGGTAAAACCTGGAAAAGCCTTGACTGATCCGGCTGCGGGGCACTTTCGAAATGTTAATTAGTTGCCTGACAACAATTTTTTGAATCTGGTTTCGATAGTTATTGCGCCGAGAACACTATTTTTGCACCGCTATTTTAAATGAGCAAGAAGGAGATAGCGCTGCATGGCGCAAAAGAGAGAGTGAATATACGGGTGAAACTGCCGCCGGAAAACAGTATGGTTACACGGGGCGGAGCGAGGGTGACACCTGAAATTAACGAATGAAAAATAAAAAAATGAAATCTGAAGGAGTACGCTATATCCAACCACTGACCGTTGAGGAGCCAGTTTGGAAAAAGTTTTTTGTCGAATCGAACCTTCCGGAAAAATTGGCGCCCCTGCGCGATTTGTCGAGAAACATGTGGTGGGTGTGGAATTACGACGCCCGCGAATTGTTTCAGTATATCGACGAAGAAGCCTGGAACGACTGCGAACACAATCCCATCGTTCTTTTGGAACAGGTGAGTTACCAACGTTTTCTGGAATTGGAGAACGACGACCATTTTATGTCGCTGCTCGAAAAAACCTACCGTGCGTTTACGGAATATCTCGAAGACCGGCAGGTGCTGGATGGACCGCAGATCGCCTATTTCAGCATGGAATATGGCCTGCACGACAGCCTGAAGATCTTTTCGGGCGGTTTGGGAATCCTGGCCGGCGACTACCTGAAAGAAGCCAGCGACTCGAAGGTCAACCTGGTGGGAGTGGGGTTGCTTTACCGCTACGGCTATTTCAAACAAAGCCTGAATATGCACGGCGAACAAATGGCCAACTACGTCGCCGAACATTTTTCGAAAATACCGGTGCAGCCCACTTACGACGCCAACGGAAACTTCGTGGAGGTTGAGGTGGAATATCCCGGAAGAAACCTGAAAGCGCGCGTTTGGGAAGTTTGGGTCGGAGCGGTGAAACTGTACCTGCTCGATGCCGACTATGAGGCCAACCAGGAGCAGGACCGCTTTGTGACCCACCATCTTTATGGCGGCGACAACGAAAACCGCCTCAAACAGGAGATGTTGCTCGGGCTGGGCGGTATCCGCGCGCTGCGCAAACTGGGATATCGGTGCGATATCTTCCATTGCAACGAAGGGCACGCCGCCATGATGGGGATTGAACGGATTAGCCATCTGGTGGCAGAAAGTGACCTCACTTTTGCCGAAGCCAAAGAAGTGGTGAGGGCTTCCACGCTCTTTACCACCCACACGCCGGTACCGGCCGGGCACGATTCGTTTCACCAGGATCTGTTCCGTACCTACATGGAGCAGTTTGCCGGAAAGATCGGGCTCACCTGGGATGAATTCCTGCTGCTCGGAAAAGCGTCGCCCTTCGAAGACCATTTTAACATGAGTTACCTGGCCAGCCAGCTGTCGCAGGGAATTAACGGCGTGAGCATGTTGCACGGCGAGGTGAGCAAACGTATCCTGAAAGATCTTTACCCCGGCTACCTTGAAGAGGAGATCGAGGTGGGCTACGTAACCAACGGCGTTCACTATGCTACCTGGACAGCCCGGGAGTGGAAAGAGATTCACCGGAAATATTTCGGAAAAAATTTTGTTGAAAACCAGCTCGATACCGATTTGTGGGAGAAAATTTACAAAGTCCCCGACGAGGTGATCTGGAAACTCCGGCAGGATTTGCGGCTGAAACTGGTTAATTATATCAAGCAGCGGTTTTCCGACAGCTGGACCAAACGTCACGAAAATCCCAAGCTGATTACCGAGATAACCGGCAAGCTCAATCCCAACGCCCTGACCATCGGCTTTGCGCGCCGGTTTGCTACCTACAAGCGCGCCCACCTGGTCTTCCGCGACCTCGACCGGCTTTCGTCGATTGTGAACAACCCGCTCCGCCCCGTTCAGTTCTTTTTTGCCGGAAAAGCGCATCCGGCCGATAAAATGGGGCAGGACCTGATCAAATATATTGTTGAAATTTCCAAACGCCCCGAGTTCCGCGGAAAGATTATTTTCCTGCAGAACTACGATATGAACCTGGCCAAAATGTTGCTCCAGGGAGTCGATGTGTGGCTGAATACACCCACCCGTCCGCTCGAAGCTTCGGGCACCAGCGGCGAAAAAGGGGTGATGAACGGCACGCTCCACTTCTCCGTACTCGACGGGTGGTGGGTGGAAGGCTACCGCAAGGATGCCGGCTGGGCCCTCCCGATGGAGAGCACCTACGATGTGCAGGATTTCCAGGACGAACTCGATGCCGAAACCATCTACAGTATTCTGGAAGATGAGATCGCCGAAGCATTTTACGATCGCGAAAAAGACGGCATCCCCGAACGGTGGGTCGGATATATCAAAAATACCATTGCCCAGGTAGCGCCCAATTTTACCACTTCGCGCATGATCCGCGATTACCAGCAGCGTTTTTACCTGCCGCAGCACAAACGTACCCAGGCTATTATCCAGGATGATTTTAAAATTGCCCGCGAGTTGGCCGGCTGGAAATTCTGGATCAGCTCCATCTGGGGCGATATTGAAGTGAAGGATATTCAGGTTGCCGACGGCATCACCAACGTTATGAAGATCGGCGAAAGTTATCCCGTAAAAGTGGTGGTCGATTTGAAAGGGCTGACCTGCCAGGAAGTGGGGCTGGAACTGGTTATCACCCAGAATGGAAATGACCAGCCCGTAAAACTGGTGGACAAGATGGAGTTTTCGGTAGAGAGCTGCGTAGACAGCATTTGTACCTATCTCCTCGACCTTCATTTGCAGAAAGCCGGAAACTACAACTACGGACTGCGCCTCTTCCCGAAAAATGAAAACCTCACTTTACGGCAGGATTTCCGTTATGTGAAGTGGATTTAGTTTGAAAATATTCTGAAGAAAAATACAGCCCTGTCCCGAAACGGACGGGGCTTTTTGTGTCCACCGGGCATTTGGCTCGGATGCGGAGTAAAAATGGCGCTTCTGCTTTCTTAAATGCAGTAAATGATTAATTTTAGCCAGAGCAAACTGAAACTAACCTTTATCAACAATGAAACTGACCTGGTTGAAAGTACTGGCCACCCTCGCCCGCATCCTGATCGGCTGGCATTTTCTGTATGAAGGAGTGGTGAAATTATTATCGCCGGGCTGGTCGGCACAAGCTTATCTCGAAGGTTCGCGCTGGGTTTTCAGCGGCCTTTTTCACCGGCTGGCTTCCGATCCGACCCTGCTGCAGGTGGTTGACTTTCTGAATATCTGGGGGTTGATGCTGGTGGGGCTGGCGCTGATGGCCGGATGGCTGACCCGCGTGGCCAGTTGGTGCGGGGCCTTGCTGCTGCTCTTCTATTTCCTGGCCTATCCGCCCATTCCGGGCTACACCTTCGGCATGGCAGCCGAGGGAAACTACCTCTGGGTGAACAAAAATCTGGTAGAATTGGCTTTTTTGCTGCTGTTGGGGGTTGCTCCGACGACGTGGCATTTCGGTGTCGACCGCTTGCTGAAACAGTGGCGCGAGGCCAACGTCCGTTTCCCGGTTCCGCCGGCAGAACCGGAAAACGAAAAAAGCACACCGGTTAACCGGCGCGAAATCCTGCGCGATCTGGTCGGGATCCCTTTTTTGGGCGCATTTGCCTACGCCCTCTACCGCAAACAAAAGTGGGACAGTTTCGAAGAGAAATATCTCGACGGGAAAGTGGACGCCCAAACCAGCGCCACCCTGAAAACGTTCAATTTCACCCAGCTGAGCGAACTCAAAGGCGTGGTTCCGGCAGGTAAAATCAAGGACCTGGAGCTGAGCCGGCTGATTATGGGCGGAAATCTCATCGGGGGCTGGGCGCATTCGCGCGACCTCATTTATGTGTCGAAGCTGGTAAAAGCCTACCACACCGACGAACGGGTGATCAACACGCTGATGCTGGCGGAAAAATGCGGGATCAATGCGTTGCTCACCAATCCGCAGCTGAGCCGCATCATCAATAAATACTGGCACGAAACCGGCGGGAAAATGAAGTTTATTTCCGACTGCGGGGTCAACATGGATTTTTTTGAAGGGATCAAATCTTCGATCGATGGCGGGGCGCACGCCCTTTATTGCCAGGGCGAAATCACCGACCGCTGGGTACCGGCCGGCCGCCTCGACGACATTGCCAAAGGAATCGAACTGATTCGGCAGAACGGCTTGCCGGCCGGAATCGGCGCCCACCGCATCGAATCGATCCGGGCTTGTGCCGAAGCCGGCTTAAAACCCGACTTCTGGGTGAAAACCATTCACCATCATAACTACTGGTCGGCGCAAAACAACCCCGAGTGGCACGACAATATGTTTTGTTTCAAACCGCAGGAAACGATCGATTTTATGAATTCGCTGGAAGAGCCCTGGATTGCCTT
Source organism: Prolixibacteraceae bacterium (assembly GCA_029975525.1). Taxonomy (GTDB): domain Bacteria; phylum Bacteroidota; class Bacteroidia; order Bacteroidales; family Prolixibacteraceae; genus UBA1413. Next base: position 4,842 of record JARKOX010000134.1, read on the forward strand.
TAAAGTGCTGGCCGCCGGCGCCATCAAGCCCGAAGATGGTTTTCAGTACGCCTTCGACAATGGCGCCGATTTTATCTGCGTGGGCATGTACGACTTCCAGATTGTGGATGACGTCAATATTACCCTCGACACCTTGCAGAAGGTCAACCGGGTGCGTCCCTGGCGAGGATAGCATATTCATTCTGATGTTTAAAGTTGTTAATTGTTAGTTTTTTAGCATGAAGAAATTGTTTTTTATTTTTTCGATCCTCTTTGCAACAACCGTTTACGGACAGGAGATCAAAGTTTTGCTGGTAACCGGCGGACATGGTTTTGATACCCCCAGTTTTTTTCAGCTGTTTGATGCGTTGGATGGGATTCGGTACACGGCCGTGCAGCAGCCGGAAGCCAACCGGATGATTGCCCGCGGTGAAGCCGCATCCTTTGATGTACTGGTGTTTTATGATATGTGGAAAACCATTTCCGAAGAGGAAAAAAAGGGGTACCTCCGGCTGCTCGATGCCGGAAAACCTTTTCTGTTTATGCACCACGCGCTGGTTTCTTATCAAAACTGGCCTGAATTCGAGAAAATAGTGGGCGGCAGATATGTGGAAAAGGAGAAAGAGCAGCCGCTGCCGACAGCCGAATTGTCCACCTACCGGCATGACGTCTGGGTCGATATTCAGGTGGTGGATCCGAAGCATCCGGTAACGGCCGGCTTTTCCGGTTTCCGGCTGTTCGACGAAGTTTACGGAAATTACCGGGTGGGTGCGCAGGTGGTGCCGCTGCTCCAAACCAACCATCCTGAAAGTACGCCGGTGATTGCCTGGGAAAACCGTTACCGCAACGCACGTATCGTTTTTCTGCAGCCGGGGCACGACGCCAACGCCTACAACGACGTCAACTACCGGAAGCTGGTCCGGCAGGCCATTCGTTACCTGGCCGGCAAAAAATAGCTCAGCTGTCTGATCTTAAATATTTTATAATTTCTAAACTAAACCAATAAAACATGGAAAAAGTAAAAAAAGCTTTGTTGTTTAATGCCAGTTGTTTGGCGCTGGTAGTAACTGCACTTGCATTTGGCACACGCGGCGGATTTATTGCGCCGTGGATGGAGGAGTTCAACCTCTCGGCCGCCCAGGTTGGCTGGATCGTAGGAACAGCTTTCTGGGGATTTACGGTGGCAATGGTCATTTTTGGCCCGCTGATCGATATTCTGGGCATCGGCCGGGTTATTACCATCGCCTTTGTGTGTCACCTGGTGGGACTGACCATGACCATCTTTGCCTCCGGTTTCTGGACCCTTTTCTTTTCAACAATGTTTATCGGTATTGCCAACGGAAGTGTGGAGGCAGCCTGTAATCCGCTGATTACGGCGCTTTATCCGAAGGATAAAACGGCCAAGCTGAACCGCTTTCACATGTGGTTCCCTGCCGGAATCGTCATTGGCGGACTGATCGTTTATTTCCTCAACAAATACGGAATTGGCTGGCGTTGGCAGACTGCCGTGATGCTGATTCCGACCCTGGGATACGGCCTGATGTTCTTTGGGCATAAATTTCCGCAGACCGAGCGTGTGGCTGTGGGATCGACATATAAAGACATGCTGAAAGCGTGTGTGTCGCCGCTCTTCCTTTTTATGGCTTTCTGCATGTTGTTTACCGCCGCTACCGAACTGGGCACCAACCAGTGGATTGCCGCCCTGCTCGAAACGGTTGAAGCGCCTGGTATCCTGCTGTTGGTTTGGGTTTCGGCTATTATGGCGCTGGCCCGACTGGTGGCCGGGCCGGTGGTCCATAAACTCTCCGGAATTGGCGTGTTGCTCTTCTCGGCGATTTTTGCCGGCATCGGACTCTTCCTGCTCAGCATTTCAAGCGGCTGGTGGACTTTTGGCGCTGCAGCTGTTTTTGCGTTGGGCGTTGCCTACTTCTGGCCCAATATGTTGGGGGTTGTCGCCGAAAAAGTTCCGACCAGCGGAGCGCTCGGACTGGCCATAATGGGAGGCATCGGCTTCCTGGGCGGTGCTATTGCCCAGCCCACGCTGGGTAAGATTTACGATTTGAATCTGGCTAAATTGGGCGACCATCTCCAGGCTGGCGCTGCTTCACTTCGTACGGTGATTATCCTCACTGTTTTTCTGACCATCGCCTTTTTATTCCTTTTCCTGAAATACCGTAAAAGAGCTCAGGTAGCCTGAAACAGGCCCTGTTAGTTGCTGTAAAAGGCTTTTCCACACCGGAAAAGCCTTTTGTTTTTTTCAGTGGATGGTTGTGTGTTTTCTGTAACGTTGTTCGTAACTTGTATCATCAATTCAAAAACAGTTTTCATGGGATGGCTTTATGTAATTTTGGTGGGCCTCGCTGCCGGGTTTATTGCCGGCCTGATCATGCGGGGTAAAGGATTTGGGTTCCTGGTCAACATGCTGGTAGGGATTGCCGGCGCAATAATCGGCAAATGGCTTTTTGGGCAGCTGGGGATCCACCTGAGCGACGGAATGGTGGGCTCACTCGTCACCGCCGTGGTGGGAGCGGTGCTCCTGTTGTGGATTGTCAGCCTGTTCCGGAAAAAAACTTAACCGGCCGGCGTGGATAAATTATTGGTTAAATTGAACGCTGCAGCCGGTGCGCTATTTTTGTTTCGTATTTTTTTCGTTATTTTTAACCCATAACATAAAAACAAAAAAACCATGTTAAAACAAAGAGTATTAGAAGCAATCAACGATCAGATCAATGCCGAATACTATTCCGCTTACCTTTATCTGGCGATGTCGGCTTACTTTTACGATAAAGGTCTTCCGGGATTTGCCAACTGGATGTACATTCAGTACCAGGAAGAACTTACACACGGGAATAAGTTTTTTAACTACGTCAACGAGCGGGGCGGCAAGGTGATGGTAAAAGCCATCGACCAGGTGCAGACTGACTTTGGCGGAATCATCGAGGTGTTTGAAAAAACGCTGGAACACGAGCAGTATGTTACCGACCGGATCAACAAACTGATGGACATTGCCATTCAGGAGAGCGACCATGCAACCCAGAGCTTCCTCAAGTGGTTTGTTGACGAGCAGGTGGAAGAAGAAGCCAATGTAACCGAAATTCTGGATACCCTGAAGTTGATTAACGGCCAGGGGAACGGTATTTTTCTGCTCGATCGCGAAATGCGTCAGCGCACCTTTGTCGATACCACACAGACAGCAGAATAAGAAAGAGTGTAAACCAAATACAGGCTGTCTCTCCGGGCAGCCTTTTTTTTTAGAACGAATCAGACGGGCCATTTATGGAAGTTTTGAGCGCAATTCACGACCGGTTCGATCAGTTTTTGGAACGGTGTAAGGCACTTTACGACGAGAAAAGTGTACAGGACATTTGCCGGGCCATTGAGTTCAGCAAGGAGATCCTCGACAACAAGACCTTTGATTCAGGCGAAATTATGTTGGAACATTCGCTGGAAGTGGCCTCCATCATTGCCGAGGAGATCGGCCTCGAGTCCGACTCGGTGGTGACGGGCATCCTGCACAATGTGATGTATCCTCACCTGGAGAAGCGGGCTACCTCGGGGCTGATTACCGAACAGTTTGGCCAGTCGGTCAGCCAGATACTGGAAGGAATGGCCAAAATCAACGCGCTGGGAACCGATACGGTTGACCTCTATTCGGAAAACTACCGCATGCTGATGCTGGCCCTGGCCGGCGATGTGCGGGTGATCATCATCAAAATTGCCGACCGGCTTCAGGTTATGCGCAATTTCGACCGTTATCCGTCGCCCGCGGTGGCCCGTGTCACCAGCGAAACCAGCCATCTTTATGCTCCGCTGGCCCACCGGCTGGGGTTGTACAAGATCAATTCCGAGCTGCAGGACCTCTGTCTGAAGTACCAGAAACCCGAGGCTTACCAGGAGGTGGTGATGCGGCTGAAGGAGACCGAAAACGAACGTTCCAAATTTGTGGCCGAATTTGTCAAGCCCATCGAGGAAAAACTTCGTTCGCGCGGTTTTCATTTCGATATGAAAGCGCGTACCAAGTCGGTCTTTTCGATCTGGAATAAGATGCAGAAGCAGAATGTGTCGTTCGACGAGGTGTACGACCTGTTTGCCATCCGCGTGATCCTCGACTCAAAACCTGCCGACGAAAAAGCCGACTGCTGGACGGTCTATTCGGTTGTTACCGAAGAGTACCAGGCCAATCCCGAACGGTTACGCGACTGGATCACCATTCCCAAATCAAACGGTTACGAGTCGCTGCATACCACGGTGATGGGCCCTCATAAAAAGTGGGTCGAAGTACAGATCCGCACCAAACGAATGGACGAAATTGCCGAAAAAGGGCTGGCTGCCCACTGGAAATACAAAGGCGGAAAGGGCAGCCGCGAACTGGATGAGTGGCTGGCCGGCATCCGCGATATTCTTGAAAACCCCGAGGTTAACGTCGTCAATTTTATCGACGAGTTTCGAAAGGATGTTTACGGCGACGAGATTTTTGTTTTCACCCCGAAAGGTGAACTGAAGAAATTGCCGCGCGGAGCGACCATTCTCGATTTTGCCTACGAAATCCATTCGGCGCTGGGCGACAAATGTGTGGGCGGTAAGGTCAATGACAAAAAGGTCACCCTGCGCCACCGCCTGAAAAATGGCGACACCGTTTCGGTAGAGACGTCCAACAACCAGAAACCCAAAATCGACTGGCTGGATATCGTGGTTACCTCGAAAGCCAAAAACCGGGTTCGGGCAAGCCTGAACGAGGCGCGTAAACGCGAAGCTGCCAACGGCAAGGAGATCCTGGTGCGCAAATTTAAAAACTGGAAAATTGAATTTTCCGACGAGGTTATCCGCAAGCTGCTGAAACATTACGGCTTTAAACTGGCGGCCGACCTTTATTTCCAGGTTTCGGTCGGAAAAATCGACACCCTGGCCATTAAAACGCTGCTGAAGGAGGAGGAGAAACAGAATGTCCGCTCGCGGCTCGAAGAGATCCTGCCGGCCGAAACGGTCCGCGACCTCACCTTGGATAGCGGCGATGATTATATGATCATCGACAACAACATCAAAAATGTTAACTACAAACTGGCACCCTGTTGCAACCCGGTTTTTGGCGACGAGATTTTTGGTTTTGTAACCATCCGCGAGGGCATTAAAATCCACCGGACCAGCTGTCCGAATGCACCGCAAATGGTTGAGCGGTTTCCCTACCGGATCATCAAGGCCCGGTGGCGCAACACTTCCGTGCGCAGTTCGTTTTTGGCCACCCTCCATATTTCGGGAACTGATCAGATCGGTATTGTTTCCGAAATTTCAAATGCCATTTCCCGCGATACCGGGGTGCAAATGCGCTCGATCAATGTAGAGTCAGATCGCGGCGAATTCCGGGGAACGCTGAAAGTATGGGTTTACAACGTCGAGCATCTCGATTTTTTGATTTACAAACTCCGGAATATCAAGGGGGTTACTTCGGTGTCCCGCAGCGACCGGTAGCATTTTTAAACGGTTTGTATGGTCGCTTCGGCGAAATGTTTTACATTTCTTTTCTTATTGACTGAAAAATGAAAATACTGGTTGCACCCAATTCCATGAAAGGCAGTCTGGATGCCTTTGCCTTTGCCCAGTCGGTGGAGCAGGCATTCCGGAAAGTTTCCCCTCTGTTTGAGGTCCGGACGCTTCCGGTAGCCGATGGCGGCGATTTTACCGCCCAGGTTTTGCGCCGGGCGCTGTCGGCAGTACCAGTGAAGCTTACCGTTTCCGATCCGCTGATGCGCCGGATAGAGGCGACCTACTTTGTTTCGGGGAAAAC
>JARKOX010000147.1 GCA_029975525.1 Prolixibacteraceae bacterium
GGCACGGGTCGAAACCGTTTTTCCTTTGAAAGTGACGGCAATCTTTTCGTTGGGCGACGCCCAGCCCCAAACGGGGATCTCCATACCCTGCTGCAGCACCATTCCGGAGCTGAATATGCGGGGGAGTTTTACATCGGCACGGCCCTGAAGGATAGCAAACAACAGCGCCACAGCGGTGAGAAGTAGCATTTTCTTTTTCATGATTTCCGGATTTTACTCTTCAAAACTACAATATTTTGCTCAGCAATCTGAAGCGGCTGGGGAGTTCGTTTTCTCTTTTTCAGCGTTGTTGTCAGAATAAAAAAACTCAGGGTCTCACCAAAATGAAACCCTGAGTTTTAAGGCCTTTTTAAAGGCCCCCCCCTTGGGAAAACTTATCAGACCCTTACGAAAGCGGGGTGGCTGATTTTCTGAAGAAATATTTTAAGAAACGGCAGCAGCAGCTGGTTCTGTTTTGGGCATCTTGCGCATGATCGTGTTAAGGCTGTCGGCCCATTCTTCCGCAATTCTCAACTCTGCATCGAGCGGGAAGTCAATGTCGTCATTGTAGAGCAACAACTGCTGGTCCGGCTTGGTCCGTTCACGCGGGATGAAGCGCAGGCTTACCGCGGTAACCACCTGGTACTGGCTCTTTCCACCGCTTTCCACGCTGCGGCTGCCCCGGCTGGCTTCGCATTTGGCATACTCTTTCAGGTCAACAACGACCACTTCGTTAACCGGTTTTTTGCGGACGAGGAACAGCACTTTGTTCGTCTGCCGGTCGAGTCCGATCACTTTATTTTTCCATGCTTCTTTTTCCGAAATGTTCATTTGATTGGCCTGGCCAATGGCAGCCAGTTCATTTTCAAGCTTTTGTTTGTTGTTTTTTTGTCTTCTGACGGCAATGGTTATCGGGATGACAAATGCCAATAACAGTACAATACCTATAATAATGGTTGTTAAATCCATGATGTTTTAATTATGAAAGATTAAGTGATAAAGTTTGCTGCATCCTGAATGAGCCCTGTTCAGTGTAACAAAGGCAATACTGACGGTCGTGCTTTGCTGAACTGCCTGCCCATCGGCAAACAGCAAACATCAGGATGTTTTCGTAAAAGTTTTATCGGGCGGGACAATTATCCAAATTCGTGAAAAGGATAGATGATTTTGTATTTGCAAGGAACAAAATAAGGGGGGGCCAGAAAATAGGCAAATGTTTCGGAGGAGAGCTGGCGCCGGAACCTGTCGGAGACTACAATGGAAAAAACGGCAGGCGTTTTAATTTCCACCTTCCCTCCCGACGGGCCGGAGTTCGGATTCTGCTCCTGGATAAAAACAAAGGGGGAACTGTTGCCCGACACAAATGTCATGTAGTCGGAATAATCTGAATATCCAGCCTGTTCCAGTGATTTTTCAATGGAAAAATAATTTCCGCTGATAAAAAGCATCAGCGCGAAATAGAGTGAAACAGCTATTTGACGAATCAGATACATGCCCCCAAAGGTAAGCATTAATTTGGATGGGAAAAACCGATTTGTTTTTAGCAATTTGGTTTTGAGGAAATTAAAGTCCTTTTTTTGAGATTTTGTTTTTTTGATGAACCCAAAAAGAGGTTCAGCTGAGGTTTGTTTTTGTCCATACGCTTTGGAAGGGAGAGAGAAGCTGCTTTTCAGGATCAAACCAGTAGGCCGGCGGTTTTTTGGGGAGCTTGAAATTAACGGATCATTGCCGGTGCTGAAGTGAAAGCGCCTTCCGGCCGCGCATGGTTTGATCTCTCTGCTGAATGGAAGACAAAAACAAATGGTATCTGTAATTTGGGCAATTAGAGATACCATTGGTAACCGGTTTTCCCGGCGTGTTTATTGTCGGAGATTTTTTCCCGGAATCAAGGCTGTTGTTTTGCCGTTTTTTTAAACCACATCAGATTTCCAACGTTGTAGTAGTCGTGTTTGATCGCGGGTTCTTTTTCTAACTCTTTGTCCGTATAGGGAAAGTGCGTTACCAGCACATCTTCGCCGGGTTTCCAGTTCACCGGGGTGGCATATTGGTTACCGTCCACGGTTTGCAGAGCGATTATCACCCTTTCAATTTCTTTGAGATCGCGTCCAACCGACATCGGGTAGAAAAAAATAGCCCGGATCTTGTTGTCCGGATCCACAATAAACACCCCCCTGACGCTTTCTGTGGTACTGACCGGATAATGCAACATTCCGTACATTTTGGCCATTGCGCCGCTTTTGTCTTCCACCAGCGGAAAATTAATCTTTACCGGATCCCTGCCTTTAAAAGAGATTTCCTCCAGGGTTTTCTGCCACATGATGTGCTGGTCTTTGGTATCGGTTGACAATACGACTGGTTTAACCCCCAGTTTGGAGAACTCTTCCTGCATCGATGCCAGTTCAAGGATTTCTGAAGAACAAACCGGTGTAAAATCCCGCGGGTGGCTGAATAGAATTTTCCATTTCCGCCCATAATCCTGCGGAAAATTGATGATCCCCAACGTCGATTCTGCCTCAAAGGCAGGTGCATCTTCCCCTATCAAAGGAATTTTTGAAATGTTTTTCTGTGCCAATAAAGTACCTGCACAGAAAAGCAATACCCCTAAAAAATAAATTTTCATCCTCATGTTTTTTAATTTAGATTAAATAAGAATAAAATTACTCTTGGGCTTAACCAAATACAAAAAAAATGGTTGGTATCTGGAGTTAAGAGCTGGTTTGGTTTTTTATGTATTTCTATATTAGTGTCTTGTGGAATTTAGGTCATTGGCGATTTTTAAAATTTTCATGGAGTTCTTTCGGAAAGTAAAAAACATGGATGGATTCTACTTCTGTTTTTTTGGATAGATATTTCAGCAAAAAGCGGGTCCGAACATCAATTTGCCATTGGGATTTGGAGGCTTTCGTCGGGTGAGGTCAGAAATTGGAGCGTCATTTAAAGACTTTTGATTTCACTGACCAGCTTTTGGAAAAATTGTGTAAGGCACATTTACCGCCCGGCTTTCCAACAGCGGGGCACAACAGCTTCAGGAGAAACCAGGGGAAGGGGGGCCGGGTGACGACGGGGAGCGAATTAGAAGATCCAGTTCATTTTGTCGGCAAAGTAAAGCAGGATCAGGCACAACGAAAAGGCAATAAGCGGGGAGATGAGCCACATGGCAAAAAAACGGTTGACTTCGGTTTTGCGGAAAATATTTTTGAATCCCAGTTTGGCCACTCCAATCCCGAGGATGCACCCCACGTTGAGTTGGACCAGCGAAGTGGGAATTCCTTTGATCAGCGAAGCGGCCAGCAGAAGCGATCCGGAAATGAAAGCGATGATAACGGCTTCTATCTTTCCGAACATGACCAGCTCTTTTCCGGTCTTTTCGAGGATTTTGTGTCCGAACACCGAACTTCCGATCCCGAAGCTGGGGGCGACAATCAGGGTCGAGAGAATCATAATCAGCACAAAGTTTTTTTCGTTGTCGTGGATATTCAGTTCGTTGATAATCATGCTGGCAATCGGTCCCGAAGCGTTTGCCACATTGTTGGAACCAATGGAAAAAGCAACGTAGAGCGACACCAGAAGGATCATCAACCGGAGCACCGGACTCTGGTTGACTTTCGAGGAGATGGTATATCCCCGTTTGCGCAGTGGGTGGTAGATGTATTTTCCGACCAGCAGGCTGGCAATGAAAGCGATGATGGGGAGGATAAACCAGGTAGGGATGATTTCATAAAAGAGCTTGTCGCCGTTGAAACGGTTGAAGTAGAGGCCGGCAGCCACTACCGACAATACCGTTCCCTGGCTAGTTGATTGCGGGATGCCTGCCAGGTTAGACACCAAAAGCGAAATGGCAATCGAGAAAAGAATCACCGAAACTACCGAAAAAGTCATCAGTTCGGGAGGGAGCAGGTCCTTCCCCAGGGTGGAAGCAGTGGCCCGCCCGCCGATGATGGCACCAGCAAATACCATTAATCCAAAAAGTCCCGGGATCAGGCTGCGGCGCAGCACATTGGCACCGTAGGCTGCTGAAAAAGAGGGGCCGGTTCCGCTGCCACCCATATTGATGGCCAGAAATATGGCTACGAGAAAGGGGATTAGTAAATGGTTGATTAACGGTGAAATCATAAAAAAGGATTCGCTTTTTCAGGGTGACAAATGTAACAGCTTTTCTGTAGTTTTTAATCAGATGGAAATTTCCGGTTTTCAAAAATCTTTCGACCTTTTTGGAAACGGCTTGCAATCCCTCAGCAACGGTCCCATCCGGTAGGGTTCAGCGGCGGAAAAACCGGTGGTTAGCTTTTCAAAACCAAAAGTTTGAACTTTAAACTTCGATCTGTAAACTTTTACGTGTATTTTTGTGCCTTTAATTTTAAAAACCAAAATGAATCAAATGGCTGAAATGGAAATTCCGAGCAAATATAACCCGGCAGAAGTTGAGGACAAGTGGTATCGTTACTGGCTTGATCAGGGCTTTTTTCATTCGGAGCCCAATCACCGTGAACCCTACACGATTGTAATTCCTCCTCCCAACGTCACCGGGGTGCTGCACATGGGGCACATGCTGAACAATACCATTCAGGACATTTTGGTGCGCCGCGCCCGCATGAAAGGCAAAAATGCCTGCTGGGTACCCGGCACCGACCACGCTTCGATTGCTACCGAAGCCAAGGTGGTAAACAAGCTGCGGGCAGAAGGCATTGAAAAGAGCGCTCTTTCGCGGGCCGAATTTTTGGAACATGCCTGGGACTGGACCCACAAACACGGGGGAATTATCCTGGAACAGCTCAAAAAACTGGGCGCTTCGTGCGACTGGGAACGTACCTGTTTTACCATGGACGAACCCCGCAGCGAATCGGTAATCCGCGTTTTTGTCGATCTCTACGAAAAAGGATACATCTACCGCGGCGTCCGCATGGTCAACTGGGACCCCAAAGCCCAAACGGCCCTCTCCGACGAGGAGGTGATCTACAAAGAGGTGCAGTCGAAATTGTATTACCTGCGCTACCGGCTCGAAGATGCCCGTGAAGAATATATTACCATTGCAACAACGCGTCCCGAAACCATTTTGGGCGATACCGCCGTGTGCGTCAATCCTGCCGATGAGCGGTTTGCCCACCTGATCGGGAAAAAGGTGCTGGTGCCGCTGATTAACCGGCCGGTCCCGGTAATTGCCGATGAATATGTGGACATGGAGTTTGGAACCGGCTGTCTGAAAATTACCCCTGCCCACGACGAAAATGACTATGTCATCGGGATGAAACACAACCTGGAGTCGGTGGATATTTTCAACGACGACGGTACCCTGAGCGAAAAGGCGCAGCTGTTTGTGGGCGAAGACCGGTTTGTGGTGCGCGACAAAATTGTTCCCGAACTGGAAAAAGCCGGCAACCTGGTTAAAGTGGAAGATTACGTCAACAAAGTCGGGTTCTCCGAACGTACCGACGTGGTAATCGAACCCAAACTTTCGGCACAGTGGTTCCTGAAGATGGAAGAGCTGGTGAAACCCGCCCTCGAAAATGTGATGAACGACAAGGTGCAGTTTCATCCGGCCAAATTCAAAAATATTTACCGCCACTGGATGGGCAATATCAAGGATTGGTGCATCAGCCGCCAGTTGTGGTGGGGACACCGCATCCCGGTTTATTACCTCCCCGACGGCAGTTTTGTGGTTGCCGCCAACGAAGCAGAGGCTTTGCAGAAAGCCCGTGTCAAAACCGGAAATCCGGCACTGGCGCTGAACGCTCTCCGGCAGGAGGAAGATGTGCTTGACACCTGGTTCAGCAGCTGGTTGTGGCCCATTTCGGTTTTCGACGGCATCAACCGGCCCGGCAACGAAGAGATTAACTATTATTATCCGACCAGCGACCTGGTTACGGCGCCCGATATCATCTTTTTCTGGGTGGCCCGCATGATTATTGCCGGCTACGAATACCGCGGCAACTTCCCGTTCAGGAATGTCTATTTTACCGGGATGGTGCGCGACAAACAGGGGCGCAAGATGTCGAAGTCGCTCGGCAACTCGCCCGAGCCGCTCGAGCTGATCAAAAAATATGGCGCCGACGGGGTGCGCGTGGGGATGCTGCTCTGTTCGCCTGCCGGCAGCGATTTGCTCTTCGACGAGAGCCTGCCGCAGCAGGGAAGCAACTTCTCAACCAAAATCTGGAACGCTTTCCGCCTGGTGAAAAACTGGGAGGTCTCTTCTGCAATCCCGCAGCCCGAACATTCGCGGCTGGCGCTGAACTGGTTCTCCAATAAGATCGAGGAGGTGACCGCTGCGCTGGATGACCATTTTGAGAAGTTTCGCATTTCCGACGCGCTGATGTTGGTTTACACCACCGTTCGCGACGAGTTTTCGGGATGGCTGCTCGAAATGGTAAAACCCGGCTACCAGCAGCCCATCGACGTCCAAACCTACGAAGCGGTCATCGCTCTTTTCGACCGGTTGCTGCGTTTGCTCCATCCGTTTATGCCGTTTATTACCGAAGAGATCTGGCAACTGCTGGTTGCACGGAAGCCCGGCGAGAGCATCATGGTTAGCGACCAGACAGCGGGCCAGCCTTTTGATCCGGCCCTGCTCGAAGCCTTCGAAAATGTGAAGGAGATGGTTTCAGGGATTCGCAAAATCAGGCTCGACCACAACATTGCCAATAAAGAACCGCTTTCGCTGTGCATCCAGCCTGGCGACAAAGGTTACGAGCCGGCCTTCGAGTGTGTGGTGGCCAAACTGGGGAACCTCGCCTCGATTGAAGTGGTGGAAAAGGAGGTGAATGGGGCGGCTTCGTTCCGGGTAAAATCAACCAACTGCTATGTTCCGCTGGGCGGACAGGTGGATGCTGCGGAAGAGCTGAAAAAACTGGAAACCGAACTGCAATACACCCGCGGATTCCTCGCTTCGGTGATGAAAAAACTCGGCAACGAACGGTTTGTACAAAGTGCGCCTGAAGCCGTTGTCGCCAAAGAACGCGACAAACAGGCCGACGCTGAAGCCAAAATCAGGGTCCTCGAAGAGCGTATTGCTGCGTTGAAATAGTCCGCCGGACCGCCCCGTCGTTTCGGCGGGGCCGTTCTGCCGGATGCCGGCAGCAGGCCCGCAGCGGATTCCCGGTAGACTTTCTTCTCCCGGCCATTCAGAATTTTACGATTACAGCCAATCATTTTACAGTGATTGGAAATTTATCCTTTTGAGCAGGGGAGGCAGCTAAAAGTGCTTTCTCCGCAGGCTTTTTTATAATTTGAATAAGAATTCCGTTAAAATTTAACCTTACAGATTTATTAATTTTTGTCGATTTGAAAATGAAAAAACTTACCATTATCGGTTGCGGAAAACTCGCAGAAATTGTTACCGATGCTTTGATTAAGGGTTTGCTGCCCGATTACCGTCTTGTCGGAGTGTTGTCGCGTAACCGTAAAAATGCAGAACGAATTGCCGAAAAGATGCAAAATGCCGGCTGCGGTTACACCTGTACCCCTTGTTCAACGCTTGACGAGTTGCTGGCTCTTCAGCCCGATTATATTGTAGAGTCGGCCTCGCCGGCTACCATGCGGGAGATTGCCATTCCCGCCCTGAAAAGCGGCGCATCGGTTGTGTCGCTTTCTATCGGTGCTTTGGTGGATGAG
>JARKOX010000004.1 GCA_029975525.1 Prolixibacteraceae bacterium
TGGAGTTGTACCCCCGCGACCTGGGGGTTTATTCGCGGCTGGCCGAAATGTATCTGCTGTCGGAACAACTGCCGAAGGCTGATTTGACCTTAAAAAGGGGGCTGGCCTTTTTTCCCGATAACACCACTCTTTTGCTGAAAAAGGCAACCAGTTTATTTACCGGAGGAAAGTATCGGGAAGCGCTTCCATCTTATGAAAAATGGCTTTCCATTACCCGTGATTCTGTTCTTACGGTGTTGAAGCAAACCGGCATCTGTCTCTATTTTGACGGGCAGGAAGAGCAGGCGCTGAACCTGCTCCAAAAGATCTTTTTTTCCACCCCCAACGATCCGTATATCTGTTTTTACATCGGAATGTGCTACAAAAAGCTGGGAGATTTTAAAAAGAGTAAAGATTTTCTGGAGATGGCCATCGAATCGGCTATGCCTTCTTATCTGGGCGAAATGTACCACAATTTAGCCCAGGTCCACGGATTGCTGCGGGAATTTGAAGAGTCGGTGGCGATGTTGCAGAAAGCCTACGAGCGCAACCCGTCGAACCATGAAATCCTTTTTGAAATTGCTACCACCTATGAAGAATACAACTCTAATAAAACACTGGCGCTGAACTATTACCGGGTTTACCTGCTCGAAGCCAAAGAGGACGCCCGCAACGCCCCGTATGCGCTGAAACGGATCACCCGCCTCAAAGAAGAGCTCTTTTTTGAATCGGAGTAGGCCGCCGGAGTTTAGACCAGCGCTTCGTACAGGATCTCCAGCGGGTGCTGCGCTTTCCGCCCGGTCCCGTCATAAATGTGGTGCCTGCACGAGGTTCCGGGAGCCGCGACCGTGGTGGTTTCCGGCGCCTCTTTGACGGCCGGGAACAGCACCATCCCTCCGATTTTCATGGAAAGATCGTAGTGCTCCTTCTCATAGCCGAATGAGCCCGCCATTCCACAACAGCCCGACGGGATCTCCTTTACACTGAAATTGGCCGGAAACGACAGCATCCGGCGTGTCGGAAGGGTAGAGGCTACCGCTTTTTGCTGACAGTGGCCGTGCAGAAGGATCTGTCTGGACTGGCTGGTGAAAGCTTCCGGCCGGATGTGCCCCTTCTCGGTTTCCTGGCAGAAAAACTCTTCGAACAGCAAGGTGTGTTGGGCCAGTTTTTGGGCCGCTGCCCGCATTTCGGAAGGCACCAGCTCGGGGTATTCATCGCGAAAGGCGAGAATTGCCGACGGCTCAATGCCGATCAGCGGCGTCTCTTCCGAAATGAGCTCCTTGAGCATTAACACATTGTTGACAGCAATTTTTTGCGCCGTGCGCACCAGTCCTTTCGACAGATAGGTTCTTCCGCTTTCACGATGAAACGGGATGCGGACGTCGTATCCCAGCCTAGTGAGCAGCAAAATGGCTTTCATGCCGATTTCGCTTTCGTTGAAGTTGGTAAACTCGTCATTAAAAAGATAAACCCGGCGGCGCTGGCCTTCGTTTTTCAGGGCGGCGCCGTTGCGGTACCACTGGTTGAGGGTAAGCCGTGACAGTTTGGGAAGCGGCCGTTTTTCCGAAAAGCCGATCGCTTTTTTGAACCAGGCGTTGTCCATCAGCAGGTTGGCAACCGAACGGAACGGAAAGGCCAGCTGGTTGAGCCGAGGCAGGTAGGCAATCAGCCGGCTGCGCAGCGGAATCCCGTGAATGTCATAATAGTGCTGCAGGAATTCAGCCTTCAGTTTGGCCATGTCAACATTCGACGGACATTCGGCTTTACAGGCTTTGCAGGAGAGGCAGAGGTCGAGAATTTCATAGATTTCCCGGTGAGAAAAGGGATTTTTTCCGTTCGGTTTTCCCAGCATTTCGCGGAGCAGGTTGGCACGGCCGCGGGTACTTTTGTCTTCGTCGCGGGTCGCCATGTAACTCGGACACATGGTGCCGCCCATCATTTCCGTTTTGCGGCAATCGCCCGAGCCGTTGCATTTTTCAATCGACCGGAAAAAGCCCATGTTGGCCGAGAAGTCGAAGAGGTTTTCAAACTCAGGCGTGGCTGTTCCCGGCGCTATCCGCAGGTTTTCAGTGATCGGCGGGGTGTCGGTAATTTTTCCCGGATTGAAAAGGTTGTCAGGGTCCCAGGTTTGTTTCAGTTTCCGGAGGAGTTGGTAGTTGTGTTCTCCCAACATAAACGGGATAAATTCGCCGCGCAGGCGGCCGTCGCCGTGTTCGCCGCTGAGCGAACCGCGGTATTTTTTCACCAGAGCAGCCACATCGGTTGCCAGGTTGCGGTAGATCTCCACGTCGGCCGGGTCTTTCAGGTTGAGCAGCGGCCGCAGGTGGAGTTCGCCGGTAGCGATGTGCGCGTAAAAAACGCAGGTCAGGCCATATTTTTCGAGCGTTTTTTTAAACTCGGCGACATATTCGGGCAGGTAATCCGGTGCAACGGCGGTGTCTTCAATAACGGTCACGCTACGTTTGTCTCCGGGAATATTGGAAAGCAACCCCAGTCCGGCTGTGCGCAGCCCCCACACCTTTTTTATTTGATCGGCGCCGGTAACCAGCGGAAAGTGGTAACCCAGCCCCCGGCTGCGCAGGTCGGCCTCCAGTTTTTCCGCTTTTTGTTTCAGTCCGGCATCGGTTTCACATGAGAATTCGATCATCAGCATTGCTGCCGGATCGCCCTGGATGAAAAAGCGGTTTTTACGTTGTTCGATATTCTCTTTGGTGCAGTTCATAACAATGTCGTCCATCAGCTCGATGGCATCGGGCTGGTGACGCAGGGCGGCAATGTTGGCGTGCAGGGCCTCTTCGAGAGAATTAAAATGGGCGCAAACCAGTCCCTTAAACGGAGGTGGCAGCGGAATCAGATTCAGTTTGATGCGGGTTGAAAACGCCAGGGTCCCTTCAGAGCCGGCCAGCAGCTTGCAGAAGTTGAACGGTTCGCCGCCTTCGGTAAACGGTGCGCTGTTGAGCAGCACATCGATGGCATACCCGTTGTTACGCCGGGTAACTTTGGGGTCGGGAAATTGGCTGCGGATCTCTTGCTGGTTCACCGGATCGGCAAGCATTTCGCGAATGTTGCGGTAAATTTGGGTTTCCAGCAGTTTTTCGTCGCCGTTGCATTTGGCTTCAAATTCGGCGGGGGTGAGTGCCCGGAAAGTGGCCTGGCTGCCGTCGGAGAGCAGCGCCTCCACTTCGAGGACATGCTCGCGCACGCTGCCATAAATCAGGGAATGCAGTCCGCAGGAGTTGTTGCCCAGCATCCCGCCAATGCAGCAACGGTTGGCCGTGGAGGTTTCGGGACCGAACTGCAGTCCGTGTGGCGCCAGAAATTTATTTAGCTCAGCCGGAATAACGCCCGGTTCGACCAAAACCCAGCGCTCTTCTTTGTTAAATTCCACTATTTTATTCAGGTATTTCGAAATGTCAACAACAATTCCGGAGCCGACCACCTGACCGGCCAGCGAAGTTCCGCCGGCCCTTGGAATTACCGAAGTGCCGTGCCGGCGCGCAAATTCGAGGATTTTGGCAATATCGTCTGCCGATTTGGGTTTGGTCACGGCCAGCGGCTTCTCCCGGTACGACGAAGCGTCGGTTGCGTAAAGGATCCGTTGTACGTTGTCGGTAAACAGGTCGCCTTCGAGGTCGTTTTTTAGCTGCTGAAATTCATTTTTCAGGTCCATCGATCAATTTTTTGGTAACTGCAAATATAAAATTAATTGAAAGCCGGTTGCCGTTCCAATCCGACTCCGGGAAATTGTCTTTTTTAATCATTTGTTTATCAATTATTTGCAGAATTACGGGATTAAACGAGTTTGTCATTGTTTTTTTGCCTAATTTAGTGCCCCTCTATTTCGAAGATCAAGTTCTTGAATTAAGACATGGAATTATTGAGAAGGGCGTTTGTAATTGCGCAACGGAACCGGAAGAAGATTGTCCTGCCCGAAGGGACAGAGCACAAGATTCTGAGGGCTGCTGAAATTATTAATAAAGAAAAAATTGCCGACCTGATATTATTGGGTGATCCAGCGGTAATTAAAGAGAATGCTGAATCCATCGGCGTGGAGTTGAGGGATATCGTGTTGGTGGACCCGGTAACCGATCCGCACCGGGAGCGATATGCGGAACTGATGTGTGAAATCAGGGAAGACAAAGGCCTTTCGAAAGAAGAGGCGCTCCAGCAATTGAATGATCCGCTGGTATTTGCTCCGCTGATGATTAAAAATGGCGATGCCGACGGCGAACTGGCCGGGGTGAGCCATCTGACCGGTGAAGTATTGCGTCCGGCATTTCAGTATATCAAAACACTTCCTGGCGTTTCGGCGGTGTCCGGCGCCTTTTTTATGTTTGTCAACAATCCGCATTTTGGCCACGAAGGTTTCCTGGTTTTTGCCGACTGTTCGGTGATCCCTGATCCCGACTCCCGGCAGCTGGCCGACATTGCCATTGCCACTGCCAAAACTGCCCGTTCGGTACTGGGGCTTGATCCCCGGGTGGCCATGCTCAGCTTTTCGACCAAAGGAAGCGCCAGCCATCCGCTTGTGGATAAGGTGGTGGAAGCAACCCGGCTGGTCCATGAACTCGACCCCGATTTGAAGGTGGATGGCGAGCTGCAGTTGGAAGCTGCGCTGATTCCGGAGGTTGCCCAGCTTACTGCTCCGGGCAGCGAGGTGGCCGGCCGTGCCAATATCCTGGTATTTCCGGGGCTCGAATCGGCCAATATCGGCTACAACCTCGTCCAGCGGCTTGCCAAAGCGGAAGCTATCGGACCGGTGCTGCAGGGAATGGCGGCGCCGATAAACCACGTTTCGCGCGGCTGTTCGGTGAGTCAGATTGTCAACATGGTTACGGTTACGGCGATTCAGGCCATCGGGCTTCCGTGAATTCTTTCCATTTTCAGAACCCCTTAATTTTTGGTGTAACTGACGGCTGCTCTGCCGTTGGTAGAATCTGATTTGGTACCTGTGCAGTTCCTGATTTAAACCTGGTTTCTCACTTCAGGGAATGAAAAAACCTTACAGGTAGAGGTATTCGCCAAGTTTCATCAGCACTTCGGTGGCTTTTCCTTCGAGGAAGATGTCGGTGATGGTATGGGTGAAATGTGAGGGGCGGATATTGATTTCGATGATTTTGGCTCCGTTCTTTTGAGCCTCTTCCGGTATTTCGGCAGCCGGCAGCACTTCGGCAGTAGTCCCGATAATCAGGAACACATCGGCGCGGCGGGCTTCCACCAATGCCCGTTTTTGGGCAAAAGCCGGAAGCGGCTCATTGAAAAAGACCATATCGGGTTTGAGGATTCCTTTGCACACATAACAGGTGGGAGGGAGGTAGTTGAGATTGGCAAAACTGATCTCATATTCTGAACGGCACTCCATACAAACCAGTTGCCGGTAAGTGCCATGCAGTTCGTAGACATACCGGTTGCCGGCTTTTTGGTGCAGGTGGTCGATGTTTTGGGTGATGATACTCTCCAGGAAGCTCCGCTCTTCCATTTTGGCCAGCACCTTGTGGGCAAGATTAGGCTCCGCATCGATCAGTTTATCGTAGAAGGTCTCCTTGATTTTGATCCACGACTGAAGCGGCTTTTTTTTGAAATGCTCGATTTCCATAAACAGCGGATGGTGTTTTTCCCAGAGTCCGTTTTCGCCGCGAAAAGGAGGAATACCGCTTTCGACCGAAATTCCTGCGCCGGTAAAGGCAACCAGGTACCGGGCATTCCGGATCACTTCAGCAGCTTTTTCGATTAGTCCGATATTCATGGGTTTGTTGGAAATAAAACTTCCCGGCAAGCAGTTGTTCCTGCCGGGAAGTGTTTAAGCAGCGGATATCTCCGAACGGTTAGTTGCCTTCAACCTCTTCGTTGAGGTATTTGTGCACCGAAACCGTAGTGTCTTCGTTGAAACGAATTTTGAAATTGAGTTTGCGGAAAACAGCCAGCATCGGTTTGTTGTCCTTGGTTGTTTCGGCGGCCAACTGCCCGATTCCGCGGTTTTTGGCAATCTTCATACAATATTGTGTCAGGGTGTAACCCAACTCTTTCTGCTGCCAGGCGTCGGTAACCAGAATGGCGTATTCCATCACTTCCAGGTCGGGATCGGCGATTAACCGTCCCACACCGATCAGTTTTTTATGTCCTTCTTCCTCTACTTCGGCAACGATGGCAATTTCGCGGTCGTAGTCGATAAAGCAGAATTTGCTGGCCACTTCGTGTGAGTCGAAATAGAAGTCGTAGCGGAAACGGTGGTAGATCGACTCTTTCGAGCAGCTGGCCAGCATTTCGAGCCACATCGGTTCGTCTTCCGGTTTGATCGGCCGCAGGGTAACTTTCGAGCCGTCTTTCAGGGTTGCCTCGCTGATCAGGCTTTCCGGATAGGGGCGCAAAATCAGATGCGAGTAGTCTTTTACCGGATTTTTCATGATCTTTTCGTCGACCACGATACGGGCGTCGAGGGCAATCACGTCTTTGTCGGTAACAATCAGCGGGTTGATATCGAGTTCTAAGATTTCCGGGTAATCGGCAGCCAGGTACGACATACGGATGAGTACTTCGATCAGTTTGTCGATATTTTTCGGGGCATCGCCGCGCCAGCCTTTCAGCAACGGGTAAATCCTCAGCGACTCGAGCATCTGGCGGGCCAGACGTTCGTTCAGCGGCGGGAATTCCAGGCGGTTGTCCTTAAACAGTTCGGCCGTGGTGCCTCCCATTCCGGTGAGCATAACAGTCCCAAATACCGGGTCTTTTTTGATCCCTACAATCAGTTCGATAGCGCCTTTGGTGTCCACCATCCTCTGGATCGTTACCCCTTCAATACGGGCATCCGGTTGTTTGGACGAAACGGTTTTTATCATGTTGCGGTAAGCCGCGCGCACCATCTCTTCGTCCCCGATGTTGAGGGCAACCCCGCCGACATCCGATTTGTGGGTAATATCGGGCGAGTAGATTTTCATTACTACCGGGTAGCCTTTCTTTTCGGCAATGGCCACGGCTTCCTCTTCATTGGCGGCCGGAGTCGGGTGGGTCGTTTCGATTCCGTAGTCGTTGATGAGCATTTTCGAATCGTCTTCGTTCAGGATTTTTGCTTTCGGGAAGACGTCGGTGAGGTATTTATGGCGCAGTTCGTTGCGGTCGTACTGGAATGAAACCGGGATTTCCTTCGGGGTTTCATACAGCATCGACAGGTTTTTCGAATAATCCGATAAAGTCATAAATGCTTGAATAGCCTGCTCGGGAGCGGGGAAGCTGGAGATACCGGCGTTGTTGAACACCTGAATTCCTTCGCGCATGCTGGCTCCGCCCATCCAAGCGGTCATAATCGACTTGGTGGTTTTCGATGCCAGTTCCGAAATGGCTTCGGCAATGGCAGTCGGGGCGGTCATGGCTTGCGGGGTAAGCAGGATGAGGGCTGCATCCACGTTTTCGTCTTCGAGGACGATTTGGGTGGCAGTGGCAAACCGTTCCGGAGTAGCATCCCCCAGTACGTCTACCGGGTTTCCGTGTGACCAGAATGGCGGCAGGTAGTCGTTGAGTTTCTGCATGGTTTCGTCGGAAAGTTTTACCAGTTTTCCGCCCAGCGAAATCAGCGAGTCGGTAGCCATCACCCCGGGGCCGCCGGCGTTGGTAATAATGGCGAGGCGGTTTCCTTTGGGGATCCTTTTCCGTCCGACGAGGTCGGTGAAGTCGAAAATATCTCCAAAGTCGAATACGCGTGCCAGGCCGGCCCGGCGGAATACGGCGTCGTAAATGGCGTCTTCCGAAGCCATGGCGCCGGTATGCGAGGCGGCGGCAGCTGCCGATTCAGGGAAACGTCCCGATTTGTAAACGAGAATCGGTTTTTCACGCGAGAAGGCACGGGCGGCCGACATAAAGGTGTGTGCGTCGGAAATCGATTCAACATAGAGAACAATCGATTTGGTGTTCGGATCCTGACCGAAATAGTCGATCAGGTCGCCAAAGCTGACGTCCATCGAGTTTCCGATGGAAACGAAGTTGGAGAAACCGATGTTCGATTCGTAGGCCCAGTCGAGTACCGAAGTACAGAGTGCGCCGGATTGCGAAATGAAAGCCACGTGCCCTTTTTTGGGCATGCCTGCGGCAAAACTTACGTTCATGCTCATGCCCGGCACCAAAATTCCGAGGCAGTTGGGGCCAATCACCCGCATTTCGGGGAAATTGGCCAGCTCCTGCTGTACCTTTGCTTCCAGGGCTTTTCCTTCTTCTCCGGACTCTTTAAAACCGGCCGACATGATGATCAGGCCATGGATTCCGGCTTCGCCACATTCGCGTACCAGCTGCGGAACCGTGTGCGCAGCGGTCATTATTACTGCCAGATCCGGGGTCTTCGGAAGGCTTTTAACATCAGGATAACAGGGAATGCCAAATACAGCTTCCCGCTTGGGATTAACCGGGTAAACCACACCGTTGTAACCTCCGCCTACCAGATTCTTCAAAGTAATTCCTCCTACGCTGGCAGGATTATTCGATACTCCGATTAAAGCAATTCGTTTTGGTTTGAATATGCTATCGAGTTTTTTAATAGCCATATTGCTTCTTTTTGATATGTTAATAAAAAATGTATTTCAAGGAAGTTCTCAGTGATTGCTTACTGCAAAGATGAGTGAAATCGCCTGCAAAATTTATAAAAAAAATCATGTTAGAAAAATTAACCTGACTATTTAAATTATAGAAGAATGTTTTAAAACATTTGGTTTACAAATGCTTGTAAAAATCGGTTATTTAGAACCGTTACGTATTGCGGCTGGCGACAGAAAAAAACAGCTTTTGGCAGCCTGTTTTGCCGTGTGCGCCTCCCGAAAAAGTCTGAAAACAATCTTCAGATGCATCCGCAAACCAACCCATCTGCCAGACTGTCCAGTAGCTCTTCTGCCTTTTGTTTTTCGGCGGCAGTGCCTCTGCAGCTGGTACAAACGGGAAGAAAAACCGTTGTGTTGAGCTGCTTTTTTGCTGAATCGAGGGCGGTTTCGCACACAAAACATTTGGGTAAATTGTTGTTTTCCATTTTCTTGCACAGAATAAAGCAACAAAGTTAATGAAAGTGTCCACATTCCGGTTGTATTTGATCTTTTGGGCGGGGCTTTATACCATATATTAATAAGCGTTCCTGCAGAAACCCGTCAGATCGCTTGTTATTCTGCAGTTTTGGCGCATTTCGGCAGTAAAACATCTTTGGCACGATTCTTAGAAAAAATGGGCGGGGGGTTTTATTCACCTCACATTTGACTACATTTGCATTGTTAACTGGAATAGTTGTCAGGAGCGAAGGCTCATACAGACCGGAAAGGTCGATCAAGATGGCTGTTCCATTCGCAGATGGGGTAAGTTGAAAAACGGACACTCTTGCGGAGATTGCAGTAGATTTTTGGGAATTGATATAAATGAATTAAAAGAATAGCACAAGATGGCTTTTGTAACAAAAATACTAAGCAAAATTCTGGGTAATAAATCCGAACGGGATATTACAGAGGTGATGCCTCTGGTGGAAACGGTCAAAAAGGAGTATGAACGAATTAAGCTTCTTTCGCATGACGAGCTGAGAGGTGAGTCGGCCCGGATTAAAAATTTGATCCATGAACGTATTAAACCGGAAGAGGATGAAATCGCCCGCCTCAAGGAGCAGGTTGAAGAGGTTGAAATCCAGGAAAGCGAAAAGATATACGAGTCCATCGACAAGCTGGAAGCCGCTATTAACCAGAAGATCGAGCAGGTGCTCAATGAAATTTTGCCTACTGCTTTTTCCATCGTAAAAGATACCGCCCGCCGTTTCTTCGAAAACAGCCAGGTGGAGGTAACCGCAACCGATTTTGACCGTGACCTGGCCACCCTTCGGAACAGCATTGTCATTGAAGGAGACAAGGCGATCTGGTATAACAAGTGGATTGCCGGCGGAAACGAAATCACCTGGGACATGGTCCACTACGATGTTCAGCTCATTGGAGGGATCGTGCTGCACCAGGGGAAAATTGCCGAAATGGCAACCGGGGAAGGAAAAACGCTGGTGGCAACGCTGCCGGTTTTCCTGAATGCCCTGGCCGGCCGCGGCGTTCATGTGGTGACGGTTAACGACTACCTCTCGAAACGCGACGCCGAATGGATGGGGCCGATTTTTGAATTCCACGGATTGAGTGTCGATTGTATCGATAAACACCAGCCCAATTCAGAAGCCAGAAGAAAAGCCTATTTTGCCGATATCACCTACGGAACCAACAACGAATTTGGGTTCGACTACCTGCGCGACAACATGGCCATCAACCCGCAGGACCTGGTGCAGCGGAAACACCATTTCGCCATTGTCGACGAAGTGGACTCGGTGTTGATCGACGACGCCCGTACGCCGCTCATTATTTCAGGGCCGGTTCCGAAAGGAGAAAATCAGCAGTTTGAAGAGCTGAAACCGTATGTGGAAAAACTTTTCCGCGCCCAACGGGAGCTGTTCAACAATATTTTTACTGAAGCCCGGCGACTGCTCACCAAACCCGATGCTACCGACGAGGAAAAGCGTGAGGGCGGATTACTGCTGCTGCGCGCTCACAAAGGGCTGCCTAAAAATAAAACGCTGATTAAATTTCTCAGCGAAGAGGGGATGAAGGCGCTCCTGCATAAAACCGAAAACTTTTATATGCAGGACAACAATAAAAATATGCACATTGTGACCGATCCGCTCTTCTTCATTATTGAAGAAAAGCTCAATTCGGTGGAGCTGACCGACAAAGGGATCGACCTGATTTCTGCCGGCTTCGATGATCCTTCATTCTTCATTTTGCCCGATATGGGGGCCGAAATGGCCGAACTGGAGAACTCGCCGCTCGAAAAAGAGGAGAAGCTGGAGAAAAAAGATGCCCTGCTGCAAAACTACGCGGTGAAATCCGAACGGGTACACACCATTAACCAGTTGCTGAAAGCCTACACCATGTTTGAAAAGGATGTGGAATATGTTGTGATCGACAACAAGGTGAAGATTGTGGACGAACAAACCGGCCGTATTATGGAAGGCCGCCGTTACTCCGACGGGCTGCACCAGGCCATTGAAGCAAAAGAACGGGTGAAGGTGGAAGCCGCTACCCAGACTTTTGCCACCATCACCCTGCAGAACTATTTCCGCATGTATCACAAGCTGGCCGGGATGACCGGTACGGCCGAAACCGAAGCAGGAGAATTCTGGGACATCTACAAACTGGAGGTGGTGGTTATTCCGACCAACCGGCAGGTGGTCCGGAAAGACATGGAGGATTACGTTTACAAGACCAAACGGGAAAAATACAACGCGGTTATCCAGGAAGTTGAAAACCTTAACCAAGCCGGACGACCGGTTTTGGTGGGGACCACTTCGGTGGAAATTTCAGAATTGCTGAGCCGCATGCTCAAGATAAAAGGTATTCACCACAACGTGCTGAACGCCAAATTACATGCCCGCGAGGCCGAAATTGTTGCCGAAGCCGGGCGCACCGGCATGGTGACCATTGCCACCAACATGGCTGGTAGGGGAACCGACATCAAACTGACCCCCGAAGTAAAAAATGCCGGCGGGTTGGCTATTGTGGGAACGGAACGTCATGAATCGCGCCGGGTTGACCGCCAGCTGCGCGGACGTGCCGGCCGCCAGGGAGACCCCGGTTCTTCGCTCTTCTTCGTTTCGCTCGAAGATGACCTGATGCGTCTCTTCGGCTCCGACCGTATTTCGGGAATTATGGACAAGCTGGGCTTGAAAGAGGGAGAGGTAATTACCCATTCGATGATCTCCAAATCGATTGAACGGGCCCAGAAAAAGGTGGAAGAGAACAACTTCGGAATCCGTAAACGGCTGCTTGAATACGACGACGTCATGAACTCGCAGCGCGAAGTGGTCTACAAAAAACGCCGTCACGCCCTTTATGGCGAACGTCTGGAAGTGGACCTCCTCAACATGATGTATGACACCGTCGAAAGTTTGGTGGCCGAATACCAGGGAACGGAAGATTTTGAAGACTTCAACCTTGAGCTGATGCGGGCGCTCTCCATCGAGTCGCCGGTTTCGGAAGAGGAGTTTAAAAAAGCCGATACACGCGAACTGGTGGAACGCATCTACCAGGTGATGATCGATACGTACAACCGCAAAGTTCAGAATATTGCCCGGCAGGCTTTCCCGGTAATCAAAGAGGTTTTCGAGAAAAAATCACATATCTACCAGAATATTGTGGTGCCGATTTCTGACGGAAGACGAATTTTCCAGATCGTTTGTAACCTCGAAAAAGCCTATCAAAACAAAGGAAAAGAGCTGGTGAAATCCTACCAGAAGCAGATTGTCCTCAACACTTTCGACGAAGCCTGGAAAGAACAGCTGCGCGAAATGGACGACCTGAAACAGTCGGTGCAAAATGCCACCTACGAACAGAAAGACCCGTTGCTGATCTATAAGTTTGAATCGTTTAACCTGTTCAAACAGATGGTAACCAAGGTCAATAAAGATATCGTTTCGACCATGATGAAGGGGCACATTCCGATCCAGAATCCCGACCAGGTACGCGAAGCTGCCGCAGCCAAACGGACCGACATGAGCCGTTACCGTACCCAGAAGAGCGAAGTTTCGTCGGGAACCGGCAACGCCATGGAAGGGGCACACACGCAAACCCAGGAAAAGTCGCGCCCCGAGCCAATCAAGGTGGAAAAGAAGGTAGGCCGCAACGATCCCTGTCCGTGCGGAAGCGGGAAAAAATTTAAACAATGCCACGGAAAAGGGTTGGCATAATTAGCTAAAAATCAAACTTGACAAGGCATGACGCAATTCATCGGTTTCATTCATTGGAATGTTAGTCCCGAAATATTTCACTTGGGACCTCTTTCGGTCAGATGGTACGGGCTCCTGTTCGCTTCAGGTTTTTTGCTGGGGTATTACATTGGCGAGCGGATGTTCCGTTCCGAAAATGTGAATCCCAAATGGGTCGACAGCCTCTTTTTTTACATCATCATTGCGACCGTTGTAGGAGCGAGGCTGGGGCATGTGTTTTTTTACGGATGGGATTACTATTCGCAAAACCTGCTCGAGATCCCGAAAGTGTGGCATGGCGGACTGGCCAGCCATGGTGGGGCAATTGGTATTATCATTGCGTTGCTGATCCATTCCAAATATATCACCAAACGTTCCGTGCTCTGGACCCTCGACCGGATTGTGGTTCCCACCGCGCTGGTCGGCGCTTTTATCCGGCTCGGAAACCTGATGAATTCAGAAATTTACGGGGTTGCAACCACGCTTCCGTGGGGATTTATTTTTGAAAGAAATGCCGAAACCGTAGCCAAACATCCCACCCAGATTTATGAAGCGCTCTGCTATCTGGTGGCTTTTGGGGTGCTGATGTTTATCTTCTGGAAAACCAACCTGAAAAACCGGCAGGGATTTTTACTGGGCCTCTTTTTTATTCTGATTTTCTTTACCCGTTTCCTGATTGAGTTTATCAAGGAAGACCAGGAAGCTTTTGAGGCCGGAATGGCGCTGAATATGGGGCAGTGGCTCAGTGTTCCGTTTGTTCTTGCCGGCATTTTCCTGATCTACAGGGCACTTTCCCGTCCCGAAGTGGTTTACAAAAACAGTTAGTTCACTCGGCCAAGCTGGTTGTCGAGCTGGCTGATCTCTGCTTTTCGCTGCGAAAGGATGCGGATATACGCTTTGCAGCGGGCGGCATGTTCAGGGTTCTGTTCGTTAAATATGTAATAGGAGCGGATTGCCCAGTCGAGGGCTGCTTCAAAATTTCCGGCCATTTCGCTGGCCAGTGCCAGGTTGAAAGTGCATTTGGCGACGATGTTTTTATTGGGGCTGGCAATGTGCCGTTTCCATATTTCAGCTGCTTGCAGCCATTCATTGTTCAGGGCCAGTTGGGTTGCCGCCTGTAATTCGTAATTTCCTGAAAGATATAAAACCCTTTCCACCGTTTCCCAGTGGGGGGCCAGTTTCTGGGCAAATGCCCGGCCGGCTTCGGCAGCGCCCTCCAG
>JARKOX010000173.1 GCA_029975525.1 Prolixibacteraceae bacterium
CCACGAATATGGAATCAAGGAGATGAATGCCGAAAATAACCACGGCACCTGCTGGGTTGCCACTGCCGCCGCCTTTGCAGTGCTCACCGGCAACCAGGCGGTGATTGACCTGTGCAACGACCGCTTCAAAGAGGTGTTGCTGCCCAGTCAAATGGCGGAAGACGGCAGCTTCCCGCGCGAAATAAAACGGACCAAACCCTACGGATATTCGCTGTTTAACATGGATGCCTTTGCCAACATCGCCCGCATCTTGTCGACTCCCGAAAATAACCTCTGGGAGTTTACCCTCCCCGATGGCCGTTCACTGAAAAAGGGGATGGAGTTCATCTATCCGTTTATTGCCGATAAAGGCACGTGGCCGTTTGCCCAGGATATTTACATCTGGGAAGAGTGGCCCGTGCGCCACTCCTCGCTTTTATTTGCCGGGTTGGCTTTCCAAAATGCCGCTTATATCCATACCTGGCTGAAATTGCCCGCCAATCCGCAGCATCCCGAAGTGATCCGCAATCTGCCGGTGCGCCACCCGCTCATCTGGCTGAATTTTTAAATCGATATTTTCAGAATCATGTTTAAAGCGTGGATATTGCTTACACTCCTTTGGCTGGCGGTATTGCCGGCAGGGGGAAAAGAGAAGGGGCAACCGCTCCGGCTTTGGTACGACCATCCGGCAAACGTGTGGGAAGAAGCGCTCCCACTGGGAAACGGAACCACCGGGGCGATGGTTTACGGCGGAATTGGCCGCGAACAGTTTGCGCTGAACGATCACACCCTCTGGTCGGGGGCGCCCAATCCGGGTAACCAGGCGAAGGGCCCCGAGATTTTACCCAAGGTGCGGGAAGCCATCTTTGCCGGCGACTATGAGAAAGCGGCCACCCTCTGGAAAGGGATGCACGGTCCTTACTCCGAACGGTACCTTACCCTGGGTGATCTTTTCCTGGATTTCGGGGAAGATACGTCGGTAACCGGCTACTCCCGGAACCTCGACCTGCGAAATGCCCTTTCCACGGTCAGTTTCACCCGGGACGGCGTGGCGTACCAACGTGAATCGTTCATCAGCTTTCCCGATCAGGCGATGGTGATCCGGCTCTCTGCTTCCCGGAAAGGAAAAATTTCATTCGGGGCGGAGCTCTCTTCGTCGCTTCGGCATACGGTGGAGGTCAGGTCGCCCGGCTACCTGGTGCTGAAGGGAAAAGCCCCCAAACATGTGGCCCACCGCAAAGAAGAGCCGCAGCAGATTGTTTACGACGGACCGGATGGCGAGGGAATGACCTTTGAAGTGCACCTGAAATTGATTCCCAAAGGCGGTGAACTGGTGGGATCCGACAGTGCTACAGGCGTAAAAAATGCCGACGAGGTGCTCCTTCTGCTGACCGAAGCAACTAGTTTTAACGGTTTCGACAAGTCGCCCACCCGGGAAGGGAAAAATCCTTCTGAAATCGCTTTCCGGAAAATGGAGGCTGTTTCGGCATTTTCCTATCCGCAACTGCTGAACCGCCATTTGCGCGACTACCAAAAGCTGTTCGACCGGGTTGAGCTGAACCTCGGTCCCCAGCAAACTGGGACCCCGACCGACGAACGGATGCTGAACTACAACCATGGCGCGGCCGACAATGGCCTGGTGGCGCTCTATTTTCAGTATGGCCGCTACCTGATGATTGCCTCCTCGCGCCCCGGAACGCCCCCTTCCAACCTGCAGGGAATCTGGAATCCGCATGTACAGCCTCCCTGGGGATGCAACTACACGATCAATATCAATACGCAGATGAATTACTGGCCGGCCGAAATAACCAATCTGCCGGAATGCCACCAGCCCCTCTTCGATTTTATGGAGGAGCTGGCGGTCAACGGGGCACAGACGGCGAAAGTAAATTACGGGATCGAGTCGGGCTGGCTGGCGCACCACAACTCCGATATCTGGGCCAAAACGTCGCCTACCGGCGGCGAAGATTGGGACCCGCGCGGCACGCCGCGGTGGTCGGCCTGGCCCATGGGCGGCGCCTGGTTTTGCCGCCATCTGTGGGAACACTATCTCCACACCGGCGACCGTCTTTTTCTGGCGGAGAGAGCCTGGCCGCTGATGAAAGGGGCAGCCGAATTTGCCCTGGCCTGGCTGGTGGAGGGACCTGGCGGCTGGCTGGTCACCAATCCGGCCACCTCGCCCGAAAATACCGTTAAAATCGGTGGCAAAGCCTACGAAATTTCAATGGCTTCCACCATGGATATGTCGATCATCCGCGAACTCTTTTCCAATTGCCTGCAGGCTGCGCGTGAGCTGGATGCCGATCCGGCGTTTGCCGCCCGCATTGGGCAGGCGCTCCCGCGGCTCTATCCGTTCCACATCGGGCAGTATGGGCAGCTGCAGGAGTGGTTCAATGACTGGGATGATCCCCACGACAGCCACCGTCATATTTCCCATCTTTTCAGCCTCTATCCGGGAAGCCAGATTACGCCGGAATTTACGCCCGAGCTGGCCCGGGCTGCCAAACAAACACTGATCCACCGCGGAGATGTCAGTACCGGCTGGTCAATGGCCTGGAAGGTAAACTGGTGGGCGCGCTTGAAAGATGGCGATCACGCCCTCAAAATCCTGAAAGACGGACTTAAATACATCGGCTCCAAAACAGAAGTGATGGGGGGCGGCGGTTCGTATGCCAACCTCTTTTGTGCTCACCCTCCCTTTCAGATTGATGGTAATTTCGGGGGAACGGCGGGTATTGCTGAAATGCTGGTGCAGAGCCACGAAGGGTTTATTCACCTGCTGCCGGCTCTTCCCCGTGAGTGGGATGCCGGGGAGGTGAAAGGGCTGGTCACACGCGGGGGTTTTGTGGTTGACCTGAAATGGCAGAATGGCCGGCTGACGGATGCGGTCATCCGCTCCGGACTGGGCGGCCACTGTCGGATCAAAGTGGCCGGCGAAGCGGTTTGTCGCCAGACCCGGCTGCAGGAAACTTCCGGAAAGGGTCTCAATCCCCTGCTGCAGCAGCCCGATGGGGTTGACTTCCGCAACCAGTCGAAAGTTGACCTGCCCGAATTGCAGTTGCCGGCGGGCAAAATTTACGAATTTCCAACCCTGGCCGGAAAAACATACCATCTGAAAATAACCGAATGACAACCAGAAAATTTGTGAAATGAATTTGAGAACGAAAATATTGCTTTACAGCCTGTTCCTGTTTTTGCCGGCTACTTTGGCGGCCCAGGTTCGCGGAGATGAGGATGCCGAAATGTTTAACCGCGCCCGGCAACGCGATCAGCAGGCCATTGACGGGGCGGTGAACGGCTGGTGGACCGAATCGATGAAAACAGTCGACCAGCGGATCGACTGGTGGCGCGAAGCCCGTTTCGGCATGTTTGTCCACTGGGGCGTCTACTCCCTGCCGGCCGGTGAGTGGAACGGACGCCAGGTGTCGGGTTATGCCGAACACCTCATGCGCAAGGAGAAAAT
This sequence comes from Prolixibacteraceae bacterium, assembly GCA_029975525.1. Taxonomy (GTDB): domain Bacteria; phylum Bacteroidota; class Bacteroidia; order Bacteroidales; family Prolixibacteraceae; genus UBA1413. The sequence continues at coordinate 3,443 of JARKOX010000173.1, forward strand.
TTTTCGGGCCGACTACCTGGAGCTGGCCCACCGTTTTAACCCGGTGGCGTTTAATGCCGACGAATGGATTCGGATGGCCCGCGAGGCCGGCATGAAATATTTTGTGGTTACGGCCAAACACCACGACGGATTTGCCATGTATCCCTCGGCGGTGTCGGATTTTAACCTGGCTGCGCAAACTCCCTTTTCGCGCGATCCGATGGCCGAACTGGCTGCTGCCTGCAAAAAATATGGGGTCAGGTTTGGCTTTTACTATTCGCATGCTTTCGACTGGGAACATCCCGACGCTCCGGGCAACGACTGGGAATATGACAATCCCGGAGGAGACCTGCTGCTGCATGGCGGCGCCAACTGGTTCGATGCCGAACCGCAGCGGCTTCCCAAAGCTGTCCGCTATGTGAACGAAAAAGCGATTCCGCAGATTAAAGAGCTGATTGAAAAATACCATCCGGATATGTTGTGGTTTGACACCCCGCACAAGTTGCCGCTCTCCGAAAACATCCGGATCCTGAAAGTTATCCGCGAAACCGACCCCGATATCGTGGTGAACGGGCGTCTGGCCCGGAGTTCTGCCGTGATGTTTGGCGATTATAAAAATACAGCCGACCGTCCTGCCGAATTTTTTCCGGTTGAAGGAGACTGGGAAGCCATTCCCACGACCAATGAGTCGTATGGGTACCACCGGTTTGACCGGAGCCACAAGCCCGCCTCTTTTTTTGTGCAGCTGCTGGCCAAGTCGGTGTCGCGCAACGGCAATCTGCTGATGAACATCGGGCCGATGGGAGATGGCCGGTTTGCTACCGAAGATATCCGGATCTTGCAGGACATCAGCAGCTGGATGGAGAAAAACAGCGAAAGTATCCACGGCGCCGGGCCTGCTTCGCTGCCGCCGCAGTCGTGGGGAGTGGTTACCCGCAAGGAGAACCGGCTCTACCTGCATGTTTTCGACTGGCCCCGCGACAACCGGCTGGTGGTTGGCGGCCTGAAAACAGTTCCGGAGAAAGCGTGGCTGCTGGCCGGGGGAGCCGGACAAACCCTTCCGCTGCGGAAACTGAAAACGCCCGACCTGGAGCTGCGTCTGCCCGCTACCCCTCCCGATTCCGTCAATTCCGTCATCGTACTCGAAATGGCGCAACCGGTAGCGGCCGACACCGTCCGGCTTTTGTCGGACAGCCGCGCGAACCGGCTGCTGGCTTTCGATGCGCAGCTGCACGGCAGCGGATTCCGCTATGGCGACGGGAAAGACAAACGTTACTATGTGGATAACTGGAAAAGTAGCGGTCAGTGGTTGAGCTGGCGGGTCCGGCTTAACCGGCCGGTCACCTGCCAGGTGGTCCTGAAATATACCGGCTCGGCCGGCAGCGGCGGGAAAATCCGGCTTGAAGCCGGGAAGCAGGTCATGGAAGCCGAAATCCCTTCGGAACAAAAACTCAACGAAGTCAACACCCTGCCGGTCGGAAAACTGAAACTGAAAAAAGGGGTGACCCGCCTCGAACTCAAACCGCTCTCCTTTGGAAAGGAGGAGCTGTTAAAACTACTTGAAATTCAACTTTTACCTGAAAATAAAAATTGACCATGAAGAAGATCATTTCTCTGACATTTACCTTTTTTCTTACACTTTTTATTGCCGGACATTCTTACGGCCAGCTGCAGAAAGTATTTCAGGGCGCCCAGGAGCAAACCCGCCTGCTGCTGAAAGATATTCCCGCAGCCCAAGCACAGTGGGGCAACAAAAAAGGGACGCCTGTTTCGCCGCGAACGCTCGATCCGCAGGGCGAGCTGGTTTTGGTGCCTTCGCGCGACTGGACCAGCGGCTTTTTCCCCGGAACCCTCTGGTTTTTGTATGAATATACCGGCAAAAACGAGTGGCTCATGCAGGCGCGTGAGTTTACCACCAGCATTGAACCGGAAAAATGGAATGGCGGCACCCACGACATGGGCTTTAAAATCTACTGCAGCTTTGGCTCCGGCTACCGGCTCACCGGCGACCCGCACTACCGCGAGGTGATCATCCAGTCGGCGCAGACGCTGATCACCCGTTTTAAACCCGAAACCGGCTGCATCCGCTCGTGGGACCACAACCGCGACAAATGGGGCTATCCGGTTATTATCGACAATATGATGAACCTCGAGCTGCTTTTTGCCGCCACCCGGCTGACCGGAGATTCTACCTTCTGGAAAATTGCCGTGAGCCACGCCAATACGACGATGAAGAACCACTTTCGTCCCGATTTCAGCTCTTACCACGTTATCGATTACGATACCCTCACCGGCGAAGTGCTGAAAAGAAATACCCACCAGGGGTACAGCCACGAATCGGCGTGGGCGCGCGGACAGGCGTGGGCGCTTTATGGCTACACCCTGTGCTACCGCGAAACCCGCGACCCGAAATACCTCCGCCAGGCCGAACAGATTGCGGCCTTTATCCTGAACCATCCGCGGCTCCCTGCCGACCTGATCCCTTACTGGGATTTCGACGCCCCCGGTATTCCCGACGAACCCCGCGATGTTTCTGCCGCAGCGGTTATCGCCTCGGCGCTCTTTGAACTTGCCGGTTATTCGGACCAGGGAAAGGATTACCGGAAGAAAGCCCGGAAAATTGTTGGCGCCCTGACCCAAAATTACCGGGCCAAACCGGGCGAAGCACACGGTTTTATCCTGTTGCAGAGTACCGGGTCGAAGCCGGCCAACAGCGAGGTGAACGTGCCGCTCTCCTACGCCGATTATTACTATCTCGAGGCGTTGCTCCGTTCGCGGGACGCAAAAGTTAAAAAATAGAAGCCGCCGGGCTGAAAATTTTGTCCCGGCCTGGTAGCCAAAATCAATCTGATGAACCGAATCGTTTTGAAATACACCATTTTTTTGCTGCTCCTGTCGGGAGCTCTTTTTCCCCCGGCAGCCCGTTCACAGGTTTTTGTGAATGCCGACGGGGTGACCGATCCCTACCGGATGCTGAACAGCAACGGGTGGTATGAAGAAGAGACCACCCTGCACCCGGAGGTGAAACACCTGACCCAGCAGTGGGACCCGCTGCTGAAAAAGGATGTTTTTGCTTTTACCATTCACAGGGAGGTGGATGGCGACCGTGAAAAGCGGGTCGACCGTCAGCGGCTGGAGATTAAAACTTACGGTCCTTCGCCGGCCAACATGAAGGCGGCTTACGGCGAGACCCACTTCTACCGCTGGAAATTTAAACTCGACGCCGCCTTTCAACCGTCGCCGAGTTTTTGCCACCTTCATCAGCTGAAAGCCGGCGATGGCGACGATTCCGGCTCGCCGCTCATCACCCTCACGCCCCGCAGCGGAAAACCCGACCGGCTGCAGCTGATTTTTGTGGCGCCAACGGCTGTCGGCGGCGCTACCACCTATCTGAAAGAGGTGGATCTGGCCCCTTTCCGCGGAGAGTGGGTCGAGGTGCTGGAGAAGGTGAGGTTTGCCCACGACGGCAGCCTGGAGATCCTCATCCGGCGGGTGAGCGACCAGGCGGTACTGCTCGAACACCGCAGCAACCTGCTCGACCTCTGGCGCGGAACCGCCACGTTTATCCGCCCCAAATACGGCATCTACCGCAGCCTCAACAATCTTTCCTATCTGCGTGACGAGACCGTTCTTTTTGCCGATTTTTCACTCTACGAAGGCGCCAGCCTGGAAGTGCCAGCCGCTCCAACGGCTTTGCAGGCTGTTCCGGCTGCGGATAACCAGGTAAAGCTGAGCTGGACCGACCACGCCGGCAACGAAGAGCTTTTCCGGATTGAAACATCGGAAGACGGGAATACCTGGCACTATCTGGCTGCCGTACCCGCTGGCCGTACCGGTTATACTGCGCCGGGGCCGGAGGGGGACAAGCCGCTCTGGTTCAGGGTGTGTGCCGAAAATACGGCCGGGAATTCTGCGTTTTCGAATATGGTTACCTACGCGCCCGTGACGGGTCTGGCGCCCGGGCAAAAGGCGCCCGGAGAGTTTGCTGCCTGGTTTTGCAACGGGTTGCTCTGTTTTTCCCATCGTCTTCCGCAGCAACAGCAGGCCAGGCTTTCCCTGCACACGCTGCACGGGACCGAGCTGTTCTCGTCGGCTGTCGAGGTCGGGTTGGGGGAGCGGCAAAACTCCCTGCCGGTGGGTAATTTGCCCGGCGGAGTTTATGTCGTCCGGCTGGTCGCCGGCAGCATGGCGTACACCCAGAAAATATTTCTGAAAAAATAGTTTCTTTTAAACTGCAATGATGAGATACCGAAACTGGATTTGGGTCGCCGTGTGGGCGGCAATACTGTTTCTGCCCGGAACCGCCCGTTCTCGCACCGTCCGGGTTGATTCGGCTGCCCAGCTGCAAACGCTGGAACTGCAGCCCGGAGATACGGTTGTTTTTCGCAATGGCGACTGGTTCGACCAGCAGCTGCTCTGCAAAGGCGAAGGAACCGAAGAGCGGCCTGTCGTGTTCAGGGCGGAAGTGGCAGGAAAAGTGGCGCTGAAAGGAAACTCCACCCTCCGGATTGACGGGCGCTGGCTGGTTGTGGAAGGACTCCGTTTTTGCGATGGATTTGCTGCCAAAGGGCACGTGGCCGATTTTTCAAAAGATTCGGAGCACTGCCGGCTGACACAAACTTCGATTGTGGATTTCAGTCCGCCCGACAAGAAGGTCAGCAACAACTGGATCTCCCTCAACGGCAGGCACAACCGGGTGGACCACTGTTACCTGGCCGGAAAAACCAACACCGGTCCGACGCTGGTGGTGTGGCTTTCCGACACGCCCAACTACCACCGGATCGACCACAACTACTTTGGCGAACGCCCGCCGCTGGGCGAAAACGGCGGAGAGACCATCCGGATCGGCACCAGCACCTGGTCGCTTTACGATTCCCACACCGTGGTCGAACACAACTATTTTGAACGTTGCAACGGCGAGCTGGAGATCATCTCCAACAAGTCGTGCCACAATATTTTTCGTTACAACACCTTTTGGGAGTGCCGCGGAACGCTTACCCTCCGGCACGGCAACTTTGCCCGGGTGTACGGTAATTTTTTCCTCGGCAACAATCTGCCGAATACGGGCGGGATCCGCATCATCGGCGAAGATCACCTGGTTTATCACAACTATCTGCAGGATCTGACCGGACGGGGACCGGCTTCGGCGATCTGCCTGGTCAATGCGGTTCCCGATGCGCCGCTCAACAGCTACTGGCAGGTAAAACGCGCGCAGGTGGTGGGAAATACCATTGTGAACTGCGCCTGGTCGCTGGAAATTGGTACCGGCGTGGACAGCAACCGGCCGCTGGCGCCCGAAAACTGCCTCCTCGCCAACAACCTGGTGCAGGCCGCCCAAACGCGGATCGCTATTCTTGCCGGGCCGGTTAATCTTACCCTTTTGGGAAATCTGGTGTCGGCGCCGGATGCTGAAATTCCCGCAGTTGAAGGGGTGGAACGGACTGGCACCTGCCTGCAGCAGTCGGACGACGGGCTTTGGCGGCCGGCGCCCGGAAGCCCGGTCATCGGCGCGTTCAAAGGCGATTTCCCTTTTTTAAGCGAAGACCTGGATGGGCAGCCGCGAAGTTATCCGAAAGATGTTGGCGCTGACCAGCTTTCGACCGGAGTGGTAAAGAACAAACCGCTGACGCCGGCTTCGGTGGGGCCCCGTTGGATGCAAAACAGATAAAAAAATTACTGCCGGTTTGCTCACGAAACAGTCGGGGAGTACCCGCCGGCAGGATCAAAAAAGGATAAACGATTTTTAAAAAGATAAAACTATGGTCAATAAGATTTTGGGACTATTTATGCTGTTCAGTTTGTTATTCACCTTAACCGGACAGTCGCAGAATCCAGTCTGGGAAGAGGTGGCGCCCGGCGTTTGGAAAAGCGTGGTGGGCAGTCCGGACTCGTTTGATCTGCTGAAAGCGGCCGGTGTAAAGCCGGACATCGATGCGTTGTCCAAACTGGGCAGCGCCGATTTTCCGCTGCCTGCCGGGGAGATCGCCGCTGAAATTGCCGACGGGAAAACCTTCCTGCGTTTTCCGCTGGTGAAGGAGGAACAGCTTTACGGTTTCGGGTTGAACTTTAAAACCGTTCAGCAACGCGGGAAAATCCTGCAACTGCATGTAGACCATTACGGAGGAACCGACAACGGACGGACCCACGCCCCGGTGCCCTTTTATATTTCCGACAAAGGATATGGCGTTTTTGTGAACAGCGCCCGTTACATCACGGTATATGCCGGAACGGCTGTGCGCAAGGATAGTCCGAATGCGCCGGAGCCGCGCGACCGCAACACCGACAAAAAATGGACGTCGAGGCCCTACTCGGATGCCGTGGACATGGTGGTTCCGGCCGGTGGAACCGAAATTTACCTGTTTGCCGGGCCCACTCCGCTGGATGCCGTGCGCCGCTTCAACCTCTTCAATGGTGGCGGCTGCCTGCCTCCCCGATGGGGATTGGGGTTCACCCAGCGGGTGAAGTCGCTCTACACCGCCGACCAGGTGCTGGAAGAGGCCCGGGCATTCGAGGAGAGAGGATACCCGCTCGACTTTATCGGGCTGGAACCCGGCTGGCAGAGTAAATCCTATCCTTGTACGTTCGAATGGGACCGGACCCGTTTTCCCGATCCCGCCGGATTTGTAAAAGCCATGAAAGCGAAGGGGATCCGCCTCAACCTGTGGACCAATCCCTACGTCTCGCCCGCTTCGCCCATCTTTGAAAAAATAGGCCCTTTGACCGGCTCGCATACCGTTTGGGGCGGGGTGGTCGCCGACCTGACCCTGCCGCAGGCCCGGCAAATTATGCTCGACCAGATGGAAAAAGACCAGGTCGACCTGGGGGTCAGCGGTTACAAAATTGATGAATGCGATGGCTACGACCGCTGGCTCTGGCCCGATGTGGCCGGTTTCCCCTCGGGGAACAGCGCCGAACAGCTGCGGCAGACCTACGGATTGCTGCTCCAGAAGATGACGACCGACCTGTACCGGCAGAAAAACAACCGCACCTTTGGCTTGATCCGGGCATCCAACGGAGGGGGCTCTTCGTTTCCTTACGTGATTTATAACGACTACTACAGCCACGAGGACTTTATTACGGCCCTCATCAACAGCAGTTTTGCCGGCGTGCTCTGGACACCCGAAGTGCGCGGGTCCAAAACCGGCGAAGAGTGGGTGCGGAGGATGCAAACCGTCTGCTTTTCGCCCATGGCCATGATCAATGCCTGGTCGGACGGGACCAAACCGTGGTCTTTCCCCGAAGTGGAAAAAGAGGTGAAAGAGATTGCCCTTTTACGCATGCAGCTGATTCCCTATTTCTACTCCGAATTTGCCAAATACCACTTTGAAGGTACTCCGCCTTTCCGGGCCATGAACCTCGAAACCGGATTCGGGGGCAAAGCGGTGTCGGAACTGAAAAATGCCAATTTGAGTGAAAATCCGTATGCCGAAGCCATAACCAAAGAGATCAAAGACCAGTACATGGCCGGCGAATATCTCCTGGTCGCGCCTTTGTTTAAAGGAGAGACCGAACGCGAAGTGATCCTTCCGGCCGGGAAATGGTATGACTTTTACACCGGTAAACTGGCTGGGGAAGGAGAGGTGATCAGGGTTACTGCCGGCCTCGACCGTATTCCGGTGTTCGTAAAAGATGGCGGAATTATCCCGATGATGCCGCCGCAACTGCACGCCCCGGCTGCCGGACAAAAATTTGACCTTGAGATCCGCTATTACGGCACCAAACCGTCGGTTTACCAGTTGTACGACGACGATGGCGAAACATTCGATTACGAAAAAGGAGCCTACTCCTGGCGTACGATTACGGTCGCACCGGATAAAAAAGGACGGCCCGCCGGAAAAGTCTCACCGGCTGAAAAAGGCAAACCCGACAACATCGGGAAAATAAGCTGGAAAATGATGACCGAATAAACACGGTCCGCTTGCCAGACAATCTTTACAATTTTAACTTTGACCGGCAGCAGTGTGTGCAGGGCATAAAAGGCTGGTTTGACAGAACCGGTTGAAAACATTGAGGAACCGCTCCGGATGGAGCAAATAAAATTCGGTCGAATTAAAATTGAAATACGATGAAGGCACTGGTTTTAACCGGGTACGGAAAGTTTGAACTGCTTGACGTTCCCCTCCCGACTCTTCAGCCCGGGGAGGTGCTGGTGAGGGTTAAGGCAGCCGGAATTTGCGGCAGCGATGTACATGGCCTAGATGGCAGCACCGGCCGCCGCATTCCCCCGCTCATCATGGGGCACGAGGCCGCCGGGGTTATCGGGGCGGTGGGGGAGGGTGTGACCGGCTGGAAAGCTGGCGACCGCGTTACCTTCGACTCTACCATCTACCGGCTCGACGACTGGTATTCGCGCAAGGGGATGTACAACCTGAGCGACAACCGGATGGTGCTGGGGGTGTCGTGTCCGGAGTTTAAACGGGAAGGCGCCTTCGCGGAGTATGTGGCCGTGCCGCAGCATATCCTGTACCGATTACCCGAAAAGGTCAGTTTTGAGCAGGCGGCAATGGTGGAGCCGGTGGCGGTTGCCCTGCATGCGGTGAACCTGACGCAGGTTTCGCTGAACGACACCGCCGTGGTAGGAGGAGCAGGCATGATTGCCCTGTTTGTCATCCAGCTGCTGAAGCGGGCCGGCTGCCGGCAGATCATCGCCTTTGACCTCGACCCGGACCGGCTTGCTCTGGCCCGGAAACTGGGCGCTACCCATACTTTTAAAGCCGGGGAGATTCATCTTTCCGAGGAGGTGAAAAAACTGACCAACGGACGGGGCGCCGACATCGGCTTTGAAGTGGTGGGCGTTACGCCGGTACTAAAAACCGTGATCGAATCGGTGCGGAAAGGGGCGCAGGTTACCTTGATCGGGAATGTGGCGGCCGAAGTGGAGCTGCCGTTGCAACAGGTGGTTACCCGCCAGTTGAAGCTGCAGGGAAGTTGCGCCATTTGCGGTGAGTACGAGGCTGCTCTTGATTTAATCGACCGGAAGCTGATCGAGACCGATCCGCTGATCAGCGCGGTAGCTCCGCTCGAAGAGGGGGCCGACTGGTTTAACCGGCTCTACCGTCGTGAAAAGGGATTGATGAAGGTAATTTTAAAACCCTGACTTCGGAATGACTTCAAGAAAAATAAAAACAGCCATTATTGGGTGCGGAAAGGTGGCACACCTGCATGCGGCAGCCCTGCAGCAGGGGAGTAACACCGCGCTGACCGCCGTTTGCAGCCGTTCGCTGCCTAAAGCGCAGGCGTTTGCCGCTCCATACGGGATACAGGCCTTCGACGACATTGGCAGGATGATCCGGGAAGCCGGTGTCGAATCGGTTGTGGTGTGTACGCCGCACCCGTTTCATGCCGGGGCGGTGATTCAGGCGGCCGGCGCCGGCGCCCATTGCCTGGTCGAAAAGCCGCTGGCCTCGTCGTTGCAGGATTGTGAGGCGATGATTCAGGCCTGCCGGACCAACCGGGTAAAACTCGGCGTGGTGAGCCAGCGACGTTTTTATGCGCCGGTGCAGCGTGTGCAGAAAGCCATTGCGGAAGGGAAGATCGGCGCTCCGGTACTCGGGACGGTCAACATGCTGGGGTGGCGCGACAAAGCTTACTACGACAGCGACGCCTGGCGCGGCACCTGGGAAATGGAAGGCGGCGGCGTGCTGGTCAACCAGGCGCCGCACCAGCTGGATATTTTTCAGTGGCTGATGGGCCCCATCGACGAGGTATATGGCGTCTGGCGAAACCTGAACCATCCCTACCTCGAGGTGGACGACACCGCGCTGGCCATTGTGAAGTTTCAAAGCGGGGCCGTCGGAAATATCATCGTCAGCAATTCACAAAAGCCGGGTATCTACGGGAAGGTGCAGGTGCACGGCAGCAACGGCGCTTCGGTCGGCGTCCAGACCGACGGCGGGGCCATGTTCATCGCCGGCATGTCGTCGATTGCCGAACCTCCGGTAAACGACCTGTGGACCGTTCCGGGCGAAGAACAGCTCCTGCCCCGCTGGCAGCAGGAGGATGCCGTTTTCTTCAACGCCATTGATCCGATGGAATACTACATGAAACTGCAGCATGAAGATTTTGCCGATGCCATCCTCAACAACCGCAAGCCGATGGTTTCGGGCGAAGAGGGGCGTGTGACCGTTGAGCTGTTTACAGCCATTTACCGCTCCACACGCGACAACCGGCCGGTGAAGTTTCCGCTGGCGCCGGAATCCGGCCGGAACGATTTTGACGGCCGCTGCTGCTGAAATTTTGTAATTGTCCGGAAAATCACCTCCATTTTACGTTCAGGGATTGCGCCAGCACGGCCATCTCTTCCGTTGTGCAGGCCGAAAGTTGCCGGCTGGCGGGGCGTTGTTGTGCGGGAGGACGGTATTGCTGGAGGAAGTATTGGCGGGCGCCGTCCAGCTCCTGCAGGAGCGCGCGGATATTTTCCGGTGTAACCAGCTCCCGGCAGACCGTGGTGCGGAATTCATGGGGAATGCCGGAATCAATGATCAGCCGGGCCGACTGGCGAATGCGGCCGGCAGCCTCTTTCGTGAAAACCACTCCGCTTGCCCGCGAGTAGGCGGCGGGCGTAAGTTCCGACTTGATATCCATCGCTACGTAATCGATCAGTCCTGACGAAAGCCGTCTGGATAAAATATCCGGAGTAACGCCGTTGGTGTCCAGTTTTACCTTTAACCCCAGCTGTTTGATCGCGGACAGGTATTGCGGGAGATCTTTCTGCAGGGTTGGCTCGCCGCCGGTAATGACGACGGCATCGAGCAGCAAACGGTTTTTCGTAAAGTAGCGGAGCGTTTCTGAAACCGGAATGGTGCCGGCGGCTGCCGGGATCAGCTGCGGGTTGTGACAATAGGGGCAGTTCAGATTGCAGCCCTGCGTGAACACCACGGCTGCAATCATGCCCGGATAATCGATTAAACTTTGTTTGATAAAACCACTGAGTTGCATGTCGGTTCCGGATTAATATTCAATTCCCGGCCTGGCAGCAACTCCCCGCGTGTAGTAGTGTTTCACCTCCTGCATGTCGGTTACCAGATCGGCAAATTCAACCAGTTCAACCGGCGCATATCTTCCGGTGATGACAATCTCTGTTTCGAAGGGTTTGTTTGCGAGAACACGGATCAGCTCTTCCACGGTAAACAGGTTGTAGTGGATGGCTATGCAGGCTTCGTCCAGAACCACGATGTCGTATTCTCCCGCAGCAATGATCTCCGAAACTTCGGCGAATCCGCGGCGCGCCATGTCCATATCCTGCACCGTTGGCGCGTTGATGATAAAACACGCCAAACCATACTGCCTGACCGTGACAGTGGGCAGACAACGTTTTACGGTGTTAATTTCAGAATAGATCTGCCCTTTGACAAACTGGGCGAAAAAAACCTTTTTCCCTGCGCCGACTGCCCTCAGCGACAGGCCAAAAGCGGCGGTGGTCTTCCCTTTTCCGTCTCCGGTGTAAACCTGGATATAGCCTCTCTCTTTTGGTGGTGTCATGGCCGGGCAGCTTGGATTTGTAACCGGGGAATCCTGCGCCGCGCCAGTGCAAAGAGCCCAAACAGCGCAACCGTATAGGTCAGGTCGCCAGCCAGTGTATTTTGGAAAAATGGAATCCCGGCGGTGTAACAAGCCAGGATTCCGTTGAGGTTCTTCGGGTAGATGGTGCCGGAGGCCCATACCCCGAAGTTGGAGACCAGGAAGAAGATAACAGATGCCAGTACACTGGATATCAGGAGGCTTGAGGGGCTGGTTTTTTTCAGGGTTATCCGGCCCAGCAGGACGATGAGGAGAAAAGCGCCGTAGGTCCAGTAGAAACCCTGGTAAAACCAGACAAAGTGGTCAAAATAGGAGGCGTACATTACATTGTTGATCACCAGGTCGCTGAGCCACAGGCTGGTGAACGGGACAACCACTGCAACAAGCCGCCGGGAGAAGCGTGCAGCCCCAAAGAGGGCGATCCCGCCGATGGGGGAGAAGTTGGGCGGATGGGGTAAAATTCTGCTGAAAGCAGCCAGCAGCACCAGCAGGGCAACAACTCCGAAGCGAAGGTATATTTTTTCATTTTCAGCCATTGTTTCCGGATTTTGAGGTTAAACAGTTATTTCTTCGGGAAGCTGGACCAGTCCGGCGGCAATCTTCTGGCCGGTATGTTGCTGGTCGAACAGTTTCCGTTCGGTAAATTCGGCCTGCTTGCCGTCGTTCCATTGGTCAACGGGGCGCAGATAGCCTACAATGCGCGAGAAAACGGTGCACTGTTGTTCCTGCTGGTTTGCCCGGCATTTCGGGCAGGTTTGATGTTCGCCGTAGAGATAGCCGTGTTGCGGGCAGATGCTGAAGGTGGGCGACAGGGTGATGTATGGCAGCCGGAAGTGACGGGTAATCTTGTAAACCATTTGCCTGACCGAAGCGGGAGGTAACTGCTGCTCCCCGACAAAAATATGGAAGACGGTTCCGCCGGTATATTTTACCTGCAGTTCGTCCTGCAGCCGGAGCGCTTCGAAGAGGTCGGAAGTGTGGGCTACCGGCAGCTGGGTTGAATTGGTGTAATAGGGTTCGGCGCCATTTTTTACGGCGGCTTCATTGGCCGTCAGGATGTCGGGGTACTGCTGTTTGTCGATGCGGGCGAGCCGGTACGAAGTTCCTTCGGCCGGAGTCGCTTCCAGGTTGTAGATGTGGCCGGTTTCTGCCTGAAACGTTTGCAGCCGTTGCCGCATAAAACCGAGCACTTTCAGGCTGAAAGCATGCCCTTCGTCCGAGGTGATATCCTGCCCCAGAAAGTTGAGGCAACATTCGTTCATGCCCACCAACCCGATGGTCGAAAAGTGGTTGTCCCAGTAACGGCCGTTTTTTTGGTACAGATGACGGAGATAAAATTTCGAATAGGGATAGAGTCCCTGTTCGGTGAGCCGTTCGATTACTTTTCGTTTGATTTCGAGACTGTTTTTGGCCAGCTCCATCAGGTGCGCCAGCCGCTGGAAGAACTCCTCTTCCGAAGAGGATTCGTAGCCCAGTTTGGGGAGGCTTACGGTTACCACTCCCACCGAGCCAGTCAGCGGGTTGGCGCCAAAAAGTCCGCCTCCGCGGCTGCGCAGCTCCCGCTTGTCGAGGCGCAGGCGGCAGCACATCGAACGCACATCGTCAGGGTTCATGTCGGAGTTTACAAAGTTGGAAAAATAGGGAATCCCGTATTTGGCGGTCATCTCCCAGATTTTTTCATAAGCCGGGTTCTCCCAGTCAAAATCTTTGGTGATGTTGTAGGTTGGAATTGGAAACGAGAAGACGCTGCCGCTGGCATCGCCTTCGAGCATCACTTCGGCAAAAGCCCGGTTGAACAGCTCCATTTCGGCCTGGAAATCCCCGTAAACGTCAGGTTGAAGTTTCCCGCCGATAATTACCGGCTGGTTTTGCAGGTGGCCCGGCACTTTCAGGTCGAGCGTCACATTGGTGAACGGTGTCTGAAAACCTACCCGGGTCGGAACATTGATGTTGAAGACAAACTCCTGCAGGCACTGTTTTACCTGGACAAAGTCGAGCCGGTCGAAGCGGATAAACGGGGCCAGGTAGGTGTCGAATCCCGACAAAGCCTGGGCACCGGCCGCCTCGCCCTGCATGGTGTAGAAAAAGTTGACGATTTGTCCGAGAGCGGTACGCAGGTGTTTGGCCGGTTTACTTTGTGTTTTACCTTCCACGCCGCGGAAACCGCTTAAAAGCAGGTCTTCCAGGTCCCAGCCCACGCAGTAAACACTCAGAAAACCCAGGTCGTGGATGTGGAAACGCCCGGTTTTGTGTGCTTCGGCAATCTCTTTGGGATAGATTTGGTTGAGCCAGTATTGCGAACTCACCACCGTGGAGATGTGCTGGTTGAGCCCCTGCAGCGAGTAGGTCGAATTGGCGCTCTCTTTTACCCGCCAGTCGCGCAGGCTGAGGTACTCCTCCATCAGCTCGATATTCGAAAAAATGGCTTTCGTGCTGCGGATGTTCTGGTGCTGGAAGCGGTAGATGATGTACGCTTTGGCCGCCTCAAACTCCCGGTTGGCCAAGAGGGTGTGTTCCACCTCATCCTGGATCTCCTCCACGGTGGGGGAGGATTGGCGGGCGGCCCTCCCGAACAGCTTCTCAACGACCTGTTCCGAATAGTGGCCGGCCAGTTTTCGGTCGGGTTTTCCGGTAGCCCGGAGTGCTTTAAAAATGGCAAAGGTGATTTTTTCGGCGTCGAAAGCCGCCTGGCGCCCGTCGCGCTTTACCACTGAAATGACTTTTGTTTCCATACAGTTTTTTTGTTGGTTCTGCTTGTGCAACATAAGCCTGTCAGGAATGGTGGTTGAAAATGGAAGAGCCTGATTAAAAAAAGATAGCCTGCATTCCAAGATTCAGCCAGACTTTTATTCCCGAAAGTCTTTTTGATTATTTTACGGATTGCGGCAGGTCTTCTGGCTTGTCCTGTTTTTGCGTGTCTTCCCATCCCGGTGAAGCGGGACAGTGACTGAGTATGGTCAAAAACGTGTGGCGGACTTACAGCTGCGGGTACAGCTCCGGATTTTCCGACGGGTAAGCGTCAAAGCACCGGATTCCCTTTTATTGCCATTTTCAGGAAAGCGAAAATGGCAAACCAGCAATCGCTGCCACAATTTTAACTGTTTTTGGATAAGGTGTTGAAAGGTAGTTTTCAACAATTTAGCACGACGGGGTGGTTTAGCTCCTTGTTCAGTGGGGGTTATCTCTGTTGATAATTGCCGGATTGCAACAGGTCTCCGGCAGCCTGGTTTTTTTTCAGAAAATTATTTTTGGCAAACCGCTGCCGGCCGGACAGGCTTCATTTCCGGGCGTTCCGAAGGAAACTGTTTTTGCGGAAGAAGGTATTGTCTCCTCTCTTTTTTTGGTACAAAATCAGGCTAAAAAAAGCAGACCGTACCCGGATGAAAGATACGGCCTGCTTCTTTCTGATTTATTTCGGGGTTTACCCCGGCGGCGGCTTTTTATTTCAGCTGGCGGCTCTGTTTTTCAGGCAGCACAAAAAGGGATTACTTCACCGGATCAATTCCTTTAAGGGTTGGTTTTACCTCCAGAATTTTACCCTCGGCATCAAACTCCAGCTTGTCGATACAAACCTCACGGTGAAATCCTCCCGACCCCCGCGGCATGTCAACTCCTTTGGGATAGGTAAAACGATGATAAACCAGATACCATTCGTCTTTGCCCGGAATCTGGATGGCTGAATTGTGGCCCGTTGCAAAAATATTGGCAACCGAATCCCGCCGGATCACTATGTTGTTTTCCGGTATAACCAGTTTGCCCATCGGGGAGTCGGAGGTGGCATAGCGCACTTTGTAATTCGGACTGCGGGTGTCGTCTTCCGACCACATAAAATAGTAGGTTCCGTTGCGGTAGATGATGTAAGCTCCCTCCCGAAAAGTTCCGTCGACATTAAATGTTTTGAGTGTGTTTTTCCTGATTGAAACCATGTCGTCGTTGAGTTCAGCGCCGGCCAGGTAGCCATTTCCCCAGTAGAGGAAACTTTTGCCTGTTTCCGGATCGGTAAACACATCCGGGTCAATTTCCTGTCCGCGGTTTATTCCATCGGGTTTAAAATCGATCAAAGCCCGGCCGCTGTCAACAAACGGGCCGGTGGGATTGTCGGCAACGGCCACGCCGATTTTCTGGGCAGCCGTAAAATAATAGAAGTATTGGTATTCGCCGTTTATTTTCTTTTCGATGATGCAGGGCGCCCAGGCGTTTCGGTTGGCCCAGCTGACATCTTTGTGCAGGTCGAGTATGATCCCTTCATCCGTCCAGTCGACCAGATTGTCGGAGGAAAATACTTTGAAATAATATCCCGACCAGCCATCAAAACCGTCGCTTGTGGGATAGAGGTAATATTTTCCGGTTTTTTCCGAATACAAAATATCCGGATCGGCATAATATCCCTCCAGCACCGGGTTGTGATCTTGCGAGGCTGTTACCTGGTAAACCACATCGCCTTTTCCGTCAATGGAGAAGGTGTAGGCTACCGGCCCGTTTGAAAAATCCTGAGCTCCCTGCGGACTTACCGAAAAGCCGGGCCAGCACCTGAATTCCGGGTCAAAATGTTGCAGATCGACGCCTCGTTTAACCGGCAGGTGAATGCTGCGGGCTTTCCCTTTCACAGCGATATTCTGTTTTTTCAGATCCGGGGAGGTGGCATCGACCAGTACATCGTCGAAACTTCCCCACTTCTTCACCAGCCGTTTTAACTCTTTGCCGGTGACCGGCATTACCGTTCCGTGGCGAGGATGAAAGTTCATCGAAATAGCTTCATCAATCACCGCGAAGTGCTCCAGGTCGCTGCTTTTGGTGAACTGGTACCTGCCCCGGGTGTACACATCGTACATCAGAATGTATTCATCCGAATGGTTAAGTTTGAAAATTCCGCTCCCTTCCACGCCGGCTTTCTCGCCATCCACGCGTTTGTCGTTTTTCAGCTGGTATCCTTCGGTCAGCTTATCGGAAATGGCCAGTTTAATCCCCGGATCGCCGTCTTCAGCTTTGTGAAACAGGTAAAACTTCCCGTTGTAGGGGATGATGTCGCCATCAATGCAGGCTTTGGTGTTGCTTTCGGCCGGGGGGAAGTACAATTGTTTGGGAGCTGATTCGAGGGCGGTAAAATCCCTGTTGGCATAGGCGTAGTAAATGATGTCGGGATTGTCGCCCTGTTTCATCGAGAAATAGATCATGTATTTGCCGGTCTCCTCATCGTAGATGGTTTGCGGCGCCCATACGCGGTGCACATTGCCCCACTCCTGCGGATAAGTCTCGGGAATATTGACCACCGAGGTCTGCCAGTTGATCAGGTCGGCCGACTTCATCAGGATCATCGCGAAGTTGTTCCAGCCCTGCTCCGGTACATACAAATCGGTGGCTACCATGTAAAATGTTTTTCCGTCGGCGCCCCGTAAAATATGAGGATCGCGTACTCCGCCCGAAGTGCTGATCTGTTTTGAGTCCAGAACCGGCTGATTGTCGTTCAACGCCCGGTAATGATAGCCATCGGTGCTGATGGCAAACCGAATGGCTTCCTGGCCCGGACCGTTTCCGGTGAAGTAAGCAAACAGGTACCCTTCGTAGTTTTCAGGTTTACTGCATCCCGCCAGCAGAAGGGCGCTGGTCAGAATGGTAAAAAAGGCGGTAAAAACACGTTTGTCAATATTTCGGATGGTCATATCTGGAATTTTAAAGTTGGATTTTGAGTTTACAAACATAGAAGGCATTTCCCAGGGCTTTGAACTGGAAGCCGTTGTCATTGGTCTGAACAGAGAAGTGAGTTGGCACCACAGTGTGGGGAGCCGCCACTGTATTTACTGCTTCCGGCACATTGGAATGCAGGCAGGTTATTTGAACGGTTGCCTCTTTCACCGGTTTTTTAAAACCTTTCAGTGAAATATGAATATCCTGAACCTCTGCAGCAGCATTGACAATCTTTACGATAACTTCTGACTGGCCTTTGTCTACACAAGCCGAGGCATACAAACCGTCTTTCCCCGAAATCACATTTCCTTCGTGTGTGACGGGAAGCGTGTTGGTGCCAACGTTGCGGGCATACATCTGCTGCACATAGTAATTGGGCGTGCGGACGACGTTCAGGTTGTCAAACCAGATCATGTCAGGTTTCCACTGCCAGGCGTCTACATGGGCAAACAGCGGTGCATACGTGGCCAGGTGCACCACGTCGGCGTTTCTTTCCAGACCGGTCATAAATGCCGCCTCGGCAATTGCCGAAGCCACATTGTTGTCGCGGTTTTTGGGATGCGCGGCATATTCGCCGGCAAACACTTTGGGGCCGTTCCTGTCGTAGTGGTCGTAACGTCCGGCATTTTCCAGAAACCATTCCGGACTGCGGTAATAGTGTTCATCCACCAGATCAACTTTCAGCTCCTTCATTTTGGGCCACAGGTAATCGAAATTTTCGCCATCCGGCGTGGGGCCGGCGCTTCCCACAATTTTAATTTCAGGATGTTGCTTGCGCAGGGCTTTCACAAAAGGGATCAAACGTTCCACATAACCTTCTCCCCACTGCTCGTTGCCAATTGCGATCATTTTGAGGTTGAACGGTTGGGGATGTCCCATCTCTGCCCGGACTTTTCCCCATTTCGTATCTGTTGCTCCGTTGGCAAATTCAATCAAATCCAGTGCATCCTGGATGTAGGGTTCCAGGTCGGCCACCGGGACACATTCGGTACTTTCGTACTGGCAGGCCAATCCACAGCTGACTACCGGAAGCGGTTCGGCCCCCAGATCCTCACTTAAGAGGAAGAACTCAAAAAACCCCAGTCCGTAACTTTGGTAATAATCCGGAAAGAAGCGGTGTTTAAACGTGTAGTTCCAGCGGTTTTCGTTGATCGGGCGGTTCTCTGCCGGTCCCACGCTGTTTTTCCACTGGTAGCGGGTTTCCAGCGTGTTTCCTTCGATAATGCACCCGCCGGGAAACCGGAAAACCCCCGGTTTCAGGTCGTACAGGGCTTCCACCAGATCTTTCCGTAAACCGTTTTCGCGGTTTTTCCAGGTTTCTACCGGAAAAAGAGAGAGGTGGTCAAGGTCTGCCTCGCCGGCGCTCTCCAGTACCAGGCGGATTTTACCTTTTGCACAGGTTTGCGTAGCTTTAATCAGGCATTCGTATTTTTTCCAGCCGGAACCCGATAGGTGAAGCTCCCCTTTTCCAATCGGGTTGTTTGCTTCATTAATCAGTTCAATCCGGAATTTTTTCTCTCCGCCATCAAGCGAACGGGCGTAGAAAGAAAAACGATAACGGTCGTTTTGTTTAAATCCTATTCCGGTAAAGCCTGTGTTTTCCAGGCCGGTACCCCGGCGCAGCCCTTTTTCATTGAGCCTGACGTAATGAGGGTTGCGGTCGAAACAGGGATCTTCGCTTAGCACGTTTACCTCGCCAAAAGGAATCCAGCCCACCAACGGCTGATCAAATTCAAAAGAGCGGTTTTTAATCAGTTCGGCATACAAACCTCCGTCAGCTCCGAAGTTGATGTCTTCAAAAAATACTCCGTACATTTCAGGCCGGATTTCGGCGCCGGTTTTGCCCAGGTCCACCACGTATGTTTTTTGAGCTTTTACCAGCGTGTGGGCGGCCAGCAGCAGGAGAAGGATATACAGTTTTTTCATTTTTATTCTGTTTGATTTGGAATGATAAAAGGTTTCAATTTCCGTTCAGGGCAGGCACCCAGACCTTCATTTTATTTGGTCCCCGATTGTTCCAGGCAAAATAGGGGATGGCTTTAAGCCGCTCGTTAGCATCACTTCCGCTGGCTTCAATCACTTCTATTCCATTCAGCAGGGCTGCGTCGAAGTAGGTTGAAAACTGCGTGTTTTCTGAGATCACGGTTTGGTCGATCTCCGGATTGTCGGTCTCTTCCAGGCAATATACGAGGGGGCCGCGTTCGATGGCGATCTTTCCTCGGTTGTCGGCTACCTGTTCGTTGGTTACAACCTTTTTCACCTCCATCGGCAGGATCAGCTCTATCTCATCGCCAGCTTTCCATTTCCGGCTGAGCACGGCATACCCTTTTTCGAGCGTGAACAGAACTTTTTCCCCGTTAATTTTGATCTCCGGTTGTTGTGCGGGAGGGTTTTCGTAAGTATACAGATTGCTGGGCACCGGCTGGTTTTGTGCCCATCCCGGGATGCGCAACTTCACCCGGAATTTGGATGTCCGGGAAGGCGAAAGGTTCAGTTTAACCACGCCATCCCAGGGATATCGGGTGGTTTGGCTGATTTTGACGCTGTTTTTGTCCAGTTCAACTTCGGTGGAGCCCTGTACAAAAAGATTCACGAACAGGTCGGTGTGCTGCTGTGCATAAATGTAACCGGCAACCGACGGCATAAAACGTGAAAGGTTGGTGGGGCAACACGAGCAGTCGAACCAGGGCTGACGGGTCAGTGTTTCGCCCCGGTTAAAAGGATAGTGCATGTCGCATTCCAGAGGGTTGGGATAGAAGAAGGCGGTACCGTCGAGCGAAACGCCTGCAAGCACATTGTTGTACAGGCTTCTTTCCAGCACATCGATATATTTTGCATCGCCGTGCAGCAGAAACATGCGGTAGTTCCAGTACACGTTGGCAATTGCCGCGCAGGTTTCGTTGTAGGCCGTCAGGTTGGGCAGCTCATAATTGTCGCCAAAGGCTTCGCCCTGGTGGCGGGAACCCAGGCCGCCGGTGAGATATATTTTTTTGGATACCACATTTTCCCAGATTTTTTCAACGGCACGGGTGTACGCCGAATCGTTGTAAAAAGCCGCAATGTCGGTCATCCCGGCGTACATGTAAGCGGCGCGTACGGCATGGCCAACTGCTTCGTCCTGTTTCACTACCGGTTTGTGGTCCTGGGTGTAAGGCCCTTTAATTTGCCGGTGTTGACTGTCGCCGCGCCTGTCGAGGAAATGCCGCGCCAGCTTCAGGTATTCCTCTTTTTGGGTGATGAGGTATAATTTGATTAAACCGGTTTCCACGATCTGGTGACCGGGGACTTCGTACGGTAATTCATTGTTGAAAACATGAACCAGCAGGTCGGCATTTTTTAGCGCAATATTGAGCAGGTTGGTTTTGCCGGTGGCCATGTAGTGTGCGGCAGCCGCTTCAAAGAGATGGCCGCTGTTGTAGAGTTCATGACTGCATTCCAGATTTTTCCATCTTCCGCCGGGCGGGCACCAACGGGCCGGGGCGCTGGTCGTGTCGATGGTTTTGTAGGTGGTCAGGTAGCCGTCTGCCTCCTGTCCGATGCCGATTATTTCGATCAGCGAATCGACATAGGCATCCAGTTTGGGATCGGGGAGGACGGCCATGGAGTAGGCGGCCCCTTCGATGGTTTTATACACATCGGTATCGTCGAAAGGCATTTCGCCTTTTACCGGCCCCTTCATCTTTCCCCCGGCAATCCGGAAGTTGTCCAGCCGCCCCATCTCCTCACATTTTTTGAAGGAGGCCGGGATGGTTGCTTCCCGGTTGATTTTGATTTTTGGCAGCCAGAAATTGTCACTGAGGTGTACTTTGTTGAACAGAACCCCTGAAATCGGATAGCCGGATTGCCGTGTTTTTTCCTGTTGGGGTTGCGGCACACAACTGATCAGGAAGCTCACCAACACAACGGATATCCCGCTTTTAAATCGATTGAAAACTCGTACCATTTTTTTACTCAATAGTTAGTTCAGTTTTATTTGAAGTTGGGCAGGAGAAATTTAAACATCCCGCCAGAAAATATCAATTCATTTTGAAACGGATGACTGAAAAAGAATAGGCCGGCAATTGATAATGAAAATCGGCATTCACTTCTGTCAGGCTAACTGCCGGAGTTACCTTTTCCTCTTCGATTCCCCCTTTTAAAACCGTAAGCGTTGCTTCCTTCTTAAATTCGGGGAGGCCGGTCAGGGGAATATTTGCCCGGACGTCGACCGGCAGTAAATTGGCCAGTTTCAGGATGTAGTCGCCGGTTTTGTGATCTCTCACCAGCGAGGAGGCCACCCGTTTCCGTATTTCGGGATCGTTGATGGAGAGTTTGATCAGCGTGGGGATATATTCGTCTCCCGGATTTTGCCCGAACAGTTGCTGTACATAGTAATCCGGCGTCAAAAAAATCCCGGTGTTGCTGAAATAGATCAAATCCGGATTCCATTGGGTGTGGCCGTGTTTGGCCAGCAAAGGTGCATAGGAAGTCATGCTCACCACGTCGGCGTTCCGTTCCACATTGATCAGGTGCAGGGCATCACACAGGGCGGTTTCGACGGTCAGTTTTCTTCCGGGGAGGTGCGTGGCATATTCCCCGAGATAGACCTTCGGCTTGGTCCGGTCGTAACGATCGTAGAAACCCTGGTTGTTCAAATACCATCCCGGCGGCTGGTAATAATGTTCGTCGACCAGCGGCACCTGCAGTTTCGAAGCAATCTCCCAACCCACGCGGTAGTCGGTCCCTTCGGAAAACGGACCAACCGTTCCGATCACCGTAATTTCGGGATGTTTTTCTTTAATCGCATTGAAAATTAAGGTGAAACGTTCCTCGAAGATGTCGGTGATCAGATCTTCGTTTCCGATACCCAGGTATTTCAGGTTGAAAGGTTCCGGGTGACCGGCTTCGGCGCGCTTTTTCCCCCATTGGGTATTTTTATCGCCATTGGCCCATTCAATCAGGTCGAGGATATCCTGCACATACGGATCCATCTCACACATCGGGATTCCCCCTTGTTGGCCATGGCCGCCGGTTGACGAGTTCTGACAAGGCACCCCCGCCGCAACAACCGGCAGCGGCTCGGCACCAATATCTTCGCAAAACTGGAAATATTCGAAATAGCCCAACCCCATCGACTGGTGATAGTTCCAGATGTTCCGGTCTGGTTTGCGGCTTTCAAGCGGGCCGATGGTGTTTTTCCAGCGGTAAATGTTCTCCAGTCCGTCGCCGTGCGCAAGACAGCCGCCGGGAAAACGGACAAAACGCGGATGCATATCGGCAATCGCCTGGGCCAAATCGGCGCGTAACCCATTCCGGCGTTCTTTGAATGTTTTTTGCGGAAAGAGTGAAACCAGGTCGAGCGCCACTTGACCGGTAAATTGCGGGATGAGCTGCAATTGGGCGTTGTCGGTACCTTCTTTCGCAGTCAGCATCAGCTCCAGCTTTTTCCAGTGTGCGCCGGCTGACGGAGTGGTTCCTTCGGCATACACTTTTCCGCTTGGGTCAACCAGGCGAACCAGTAATTTTCCTCTGGCGCCATCCAACCCCCGCACCAATACGGAGAAATGGTATTTGTCGCCGGCTTTCAGCGGGATTCCGTCGAATCCTTCATTTTGCAGCGCTTCCCCAATCTTTGAGATGGTCAGCACCGCGTAGTGCTTTTGATGGGGGTGGACCGGAGCGACGGTGTCAATGGCAAATTCCTGGTTGCCGGTGAAGCTCCATGCTTTTTTGCTGTTCCAGTTTTTATCGCGGAACTTGATGTCGGCAGGCGTGTATTCGAAGCCCCGGTTCTGGACCAGCTCGGCATACAAGCCGCCATCGGCAGCGTAGTTGATATCTTCAAAGAAAACGCCGATCAGCATGTTGCTGATCGCTTTTCGGTTTTCGCCATCTGCCGTTATTTCAGCGGTTAGTTCGGTCAAACCGGCAAAGCGGCCGGCATCGTCGGTTAATCGTTCGGCGCGCTGCCTTTCGTGGTATTTCGACAGCTCATAAAAGCGGATCAGGCCATCGATGAGCCGCCAGGGAACCTTCGATACGGTTCCCGTTTGTTTCTCCCCATCGATCAGCACTTCCTCGCGGGCAAACATCCGGTCGTTTTCCGAAGCATCAACGGTTGGGGTATATCTTTTAAAATCGGTTGTTGTGGTTTTGAACACTTTCTGCAAACCATTCGTCTGGCTCAACCAGGTTATCCGGTAATTTTTTCCGTTTGGCTGATACGAAACTTCCGGCATCATCACATTCCCGTCAAACATCACGTCGGGATACGATTGCGGTTCCCAGGTGTACAAATCAGTGGTTTGGGCATGGGCAAACTGTCCAACCTGTTCGTTCAGGCTCCAGATGGCATGCCAGGTGCCCTGCTGGTCCTGAAACAGGAAAGGGGTCAGCAGCCGTTTTTGCGACCCCCAGGTTCCAAAATCGGAAAACAGGAACCGGAACTCGGGCCCGATGCCATGCCAGTTTTTCCGGTCAATACTCCAGGCATAGTGCAGCCCGTTTTTTCCGTTGTTTTTTACCGTAGCGTAGGAGAAAATATAAGCCGAGTCGGGCTCATCAGCGAAGGTAGGTTGGGTAAAAACATAGGCAAGCAGCGCAAAAAATAGAATGGTCTGTTTCATTTCGTTTGGATTTAGTCTTTTGTCGGCACTGAAAAATCAATTCGCGGTTTTTCAAAAACAGTGGGATCAACCGGACACCCCCGGCAACCGCTTTTTAGCATGCAAACGGCTGATTTTTAGTTTTGGGTTTGATCAAAAACATCCAGCGTCCATTCATCCGACCATTTTAAAACCGGGAGGTCCTTTTCGAACAGAATGGGTAACCATACGTAACGGCCATCGATGGGATTTTGAGGGGTCCAGCGGTCGGCCATAAAAATGAAGGCATCTTTCTTTCCGGCAACCGGCAGGATGAATGTGCTTTGCGAATGAAAGGTCAGCTCGGCGCCGGTTCCGACACAGGGGTTGGGATATTCGGTCCACGGCCCCCAGATCGATTGGGCGACATGCAGGCGGGCGGCATTGGGAGCCCAGCCGGTACATCCCGAGGTGATCAGAAAATATTTACCCCCTTTTTTGAAGATGGCCGGCGCCTCGTTGTGCCCACCCGGGGCAAGACGGATATATCGGCTGGTGTAATCGAGGTAATCTTGGGTGAGTTCGGCGATGTGCAGGGTCAGGTTTTCTTCGGAAGCAAAAATATGATAGGCTTTCCCGTCGTCATCCACAAACAAGGTCATGTCGCGCGACATTTGGCCGCCCTCCCAATCACGCCGGACAAACAGGCCCTCCTTAACCGCCTGTCGCCACTCGCTGGTCCATGATTCCGGAAAATCGGCTGTCGACAGCCTGCTTGTCCGCTGTGCTGCCGTCATATTCTCCGGCCAGTACCCCGCATTTGGGCGCAGGGAGCGGATAAAGGTGTAAGGGCCGGTAGCCTGGTCGCTCACCGCGATTCCAACCCGGGCCGCACTGTAGCCTTTTCCTTTCAGCTCAAGGTGAAAGTACATGATAAACTTTTGCGTTTGGGCGTTGTAGATAACTTTGGGACGCTCCAGCACACAACCTTTGGCGATATCCGCATCCGGATCATCGGAAACGGACAGGGCCACGCCTTCATTTTTCCAGTTATATAAATCCGTCGAAGAGTAGCACTGTACGCCAACCAGCGCCAGATTTCCTTTTCTGCCTTCCACCTTGTGTTCGCCAAACCAATAATAGGTGTTTTGGTGCCGGAGTATTCCGCCGCCATGTGCATTGATGTGCACTCCATCGGTGTCGGTCCACCGCTCACCCGGCCTGAAACTCGTGTGCGGCACGTCGGATCGCTTTTCTTCCGTGACGATGAAAGAGAACAACAGGAAAGCCATGGTCAATAACGAAAGAAGCGCTACCGGGCGGCCAAGCAGTTTTTGTTTCATTGGATTTCAGATTTAAGTTTAATTCTAATAAAGATATCGATTTAAGCGGATCGCTTTCAATCTGACCCGTGAATAATCATTTCACTGATTACAAACATAAACCACCGCACGAAAAAATTGCCTGAAAAGAGGCAGGAACCACCGGCAACAAACTTTTATTTCCACCGGATCAGACTCTGGCGAAATCTGTATATTTGGCTGTGAGAGAAGCAACCAAAACGGGCGAAGCCAATCCGGAACCGGGGTATTGTCAGAGCTCTGTTCTTACTTGGTCAGCCCCTCGGTAGTTTTAACATCCACTCGTTGTGGAATCGTTTCAACGTTTTATTTTAGCCGGTTTTCCGGTGCTAATTCCAACGTGAAACAGAAGAGGATCATGAGGAAGAATGGTGAAATTTCCGGTTTGCCGGGTCATCCGCTGAGCAACCGGTGGCTGAAGGCTGCCGTGATGGGCAGTATCTGGGCAGCCTTCGAAATTATTGTCGGGAGTTTCCTGCACAACCTGCGGTTGCCGTTTGCCGGGGCGTTACT
The DNA here is from genome assembly GCA_029975525.1 of Prolixibacteraceae bacterium. Lineage (GTDB taxonomy): Bacteria > Bacteroidota > Bacteroidia > Bacteroidales > Prolixibacteraceae > UBA1413. Next base: position 29,064 of record JARKOX010000173.1, read on the forward strand.
GTCGATGGCCAGCGTTTTTTTGCTGATTCTTTTTCTGCAGCTCTGGCGCGAAAAGGGAATTGTGTTGCGGGCCGGCATCATTTGCGCCCTGATGAAGTCGATCTCGCCCAGCGCCGTGATTCTGGGCCCGATGGTTGGGATCCTGACCGAAGCGCTTTTTATTGAAGCCGCCATCACCCTGCTGGGACGCAACCTGGCCGCTTACCTGCTCGGCGGTGCGTTGGCCGTGTTGGGCACACTGCTCCAGAAAGTTGTTAACCTGCTGATTCTTTACGGTTTCGATCTGATTACCCTGGCCGATGCCCTTTACCAGTTTCTGGTTCAGAAAACCAGAATCGGCCATCTCAGTCCGTTGTGGCTGATTGTCACCGTTTCGGCTGTTTACCTGGCTGCCGGTGCCCTGGCTGCCGGACTGGCTTTTCGTGCCGGCAAAAAATACCGTGCCGAAAAAACGGCAGTACCGCTGGTATTTCAACCGACCCAACCGGGGAAGGAACTTTTCTCCCGCCCCGACGAACAACGGTATTCCCTCTTTTTGCTGGCTTCCATCGTTGTGACGATGATTGGAGCCCTCTGGCTGGTTAACCAGCGCTGGTACCTGGCTGCGTTTCTGGTTGGCGCCGGGTTTATTGTCTTTTGTTTGTTGCGTTATAAAAAGTCGGTGCGGCACCTCAAAAAACCTTCGGTCTGGGTGCAGTTTCTGCTCATCACGCTGGTAGCGGCCCTGCTGTGGGAGTGGCTTTCCACCGGCAACTATTTCTCCCGCGAAGGGTTGACCGTCGGGTTGGCCATGAACTTTCGGGCCATGATCATCATTTTCGGGTTTGCCGCCATCAGCGTCGAACTGCGCAACCCGCTTATCAAAGCAATCCTTTACAGCCATGGTTTTTCCAATCTTTACAAAGCGCTGGGACTGTCGTTTTCGGCGCTGCCCTCGCTGATTGCGGCGTTGCCCACTCCGGGAGGCTTTCTGCGGAAAAGAAGAAAACTGGTTGCTGAAATATTGCAGCAGTCGGGGGCGTTGCTCCTTTTTTTTGAAAACCGGCAGGAGCTGTCGCAGAAGATTTTTTTGGTTACCGGCGCTGTCCATGCCGGAAAAACAACATTTGCCAGGGAGCTGGCCGGCCTGCTGAAACAAAAAGGATGGTGTCCGGGGGGATTTCTTTCCGAGGGGATTTTTCAAAACGGAAGCCGTCACAGTTATGAGCTGGTTAACCTGGTCTCCGGCGAGACTTGTTTGGCGGGGAGCACCGATCCGCAGGCTGGATGGATTAAAACCGGCCGCTTTTGGCTCAACCCGCAGGCTTTTGAAGCCGGACAACATTTTGTGCGCCAGGGAATCGATGCCGGCTGTCGTGTGTTGTTTGTCGACGAAGTGGGCCATCTCGAACAACAAAAAGCGGGATGGTACCCGCTGCTGAACGAGTTGGCCGGCCTCTCCGAAATGGTGCAGGTGTGGGTGACCCGCCAGCGTGTCGCCGCCGAAACTGTCCGGCAGTGGCAGCTTCCCGCTTCCCGCATATTTGACATCGCAGAGATCACACCTGCCGAATTAGCTGAAATCATCGAAAAAACAGATCAATATGACCGGACAACCTTTGCTGAATGTGGGCATCCTGGCCGCGCCTGAAATTTTTTTCCTCCTGGAAGATCATTTTCGGTGCGACAGTTTTTGGCTTGCACCCGGAAATTATTCCGTGGTAAAAGAGGAGGAAGCCATTTTGCTTTTCAGGGGAGAAGAATTTCTGCTGAAAGGGAGTGAGTTGACGCTGCTGCCTGAAAAAAACGAAAGTTTCTTCCAGCTCAGGCAGGTGACCATCGGAATCAGTTTTCATTGGGAACAACAGGAAGACCAGCGCTTTACCGGCGGACTGAAGTTTATTTTCGAAGCCGGAATGGTCCGGGCGGTTAACCTGGTTTTGCTCGAAACCTACCTGCGCAGTGTGATCTCTTCCGAGATGAGTGCAACGGCGTCGCCCGCCCTGCTGGAGGCGCACGCGGTGATTTCGCGGAGCTGGCTGCTGGCCCAGATGGAAAAACGCAGGACGCTGCAGAAAAATCCTTCGCCCTATTGTTCTTCGGTGGAAACTCCCGGCGAGATTGTCAGGTGGTACGACCGCGAAGATCACTCCGGCTTCGATGTGTGTGCCGATGACCACTGTCAGCGTTACCACGGCGTCACCAAAATTATTTCGGAAAAGGCTGCCGGCGCCGTTGATGCCACGTTTGGCGAAGCGCTGATGGTGGGCGACGAAATTTGCGACGCCCGCTTTTCGAAGTGCTGTGGCGGGATTTCCGAAGCTTTTGAATATGCGTGGGAGCCGGCGCCCAAAGCTTACCTGAGCGCCATTGCCGACAGCGAACCCGTTGGCTCGCGGCCGCCCGTCGACCTGCGCAGGGAAGCCGCTGCTGAAGCCTGGATCAGGAGTACGCCGCCGGCGTTTTGTCACACTGCCGACCGGCAGATTCTCGCGCAGGTATTGCCCGGGTTCGACCAGCAGACGACCGATTTTTTCCGCTGGAAAGTTACTTACACCCGCGCCGAACTTGCCGGGTTGATCTGCCGGCGTTCGGGGATCGATTTTGGTGAGATCCTCCGGCTGGAGCCGGTAGAGCGCGGATTTTCGGGCAGGCTGGTAAAACTGAAAATCGTCGGGACCAAACGAACCCTCACCGTGGGAAAAGAGCTGGAGATCCGCCGCTGGTTGTCGCCTTCGCACCTTTACAGCTCGGCTTTTGTGGTCGATTACGGGAGAGAAGAAGGGGGTGTACCGGAAAAAATCGTTTTGACAGGCGCCGGATGGGGGCATGGCGTGGGGTTGTGTCAGATCGGCGCCGCCGTGATGGGCGAAAAGGGCTTTTCGTACCGTGAAATTTTATTCCACTATTTTAAAGGCGCCCGGTTGGAAAAACTTTATCAGAAAAGCTGAACCCGGCTTCTTCGGGCTGCCCTGCTGAAGTTCCGGCCCATCAGTTTGCGCCGGATGTTACGATTCATCAAAGCGTTTGGAGATGCGGAGTAAAATAGCAAAAGGCGGTTTGTGGCCGCCTTTTGTTATTTTATGATAGGGAGAACTACTGAAGTCCGCGTTTTTTCAGGAGCGGTTCAATGGTAGGTTCTTTTCCGCGGAAGTCGAGGTAAACTTTCATTCCTTCGTCAGAGCCGGATTTGGCCAGCAGGGTGCGGAATTTGGCTGCCACAACCGGGTTAAACAGGTCGCCGGTTTCTTTGAACGCCTGGAAAGCATCGGTATCGAGAACCGCTGCCCAGATGTAGACATAATACCCAGCCGAATAACCTCCGCTGAAAATATGTGAGAAATAGGTGCTGCGGTAACGCGGCAGGATTTCGGAAATCAATCCGTATTTATCCATCGAAGCCTTTTCAAATGCCCTGACATCGGTAATCACCGGATTTTTAGCGGTGTGGTAATCGAGGTCGAGCAGTGAAGCTGCCACATACTCCCCGGTGATGAA
>JARKOX010000200.1 GCA_029975525.1 Prolixibacteraceae bacterium
ATCTGGCTTTTCAGTAAAGCAATTTCCTTCTCTGCCATGATGCGGTAATTTTGAATGCTGCAAGTTACACCATCCCGGGCGATGTTGCAACAGCGCCGGGGCAGGAAAGTATAGTTTTGATGAAGTCAGCCGGAAGGATGCAGCCGGGCAGTTACTTGTCCCTCCATTTCGGTTGGTCGTGCCGGTTCCGGCTACCTTCAGCAGTTGATGGAATTCTGAAAAGGAGAGGTTTTTTGGGGTAAGGTGCTGGTAAAAATCCGGTTTTGCTGATCCTGTGAAAGATAATTGTTCATCAAAAGAAAAAAAAATTTTTATTGCCGGCAGAAGCTCTATTTTTGTGGATACAACCGGGAAATAAGCCCGACGGTTTGTTTCCGTTTTTAACGTAAAACTTTTTTAAACCAAAAAATATGAAGAAAAAAATTATTGTGCCTTTGTTGGCTGTGCTGGCGGCTTGTTCGCAGCCGCTCCGGCAACCGGAACTGATCAGCGCCGATACTTTTGGCGGCGAACGGGATGGGAAAAAAGTTGAACTTTTTACCCTGAAAAATGCCAATGGGCTGGTGGCCCAGATTACCAATTATGGCGGACGGGTCGTGAGCCTCTGGGTCCCCGACAAAAAAGGGAATTTCGACGATGTGGTGCTGGGGTACAATAGCCTGCAGGGATACCTTGGCTCCAACGAAATTTATTATGGTACGCTGGTGGGCCGCTACGGCAACCGGATTGCCAACGGACAGTTTACACTGAACGACACCGTTTACAGCCTGGTGCAGAATAACGGGCCCAACCACCTGCACGGCGGGATTAAAGGATTTCATAACGTGGTTTGGGATGCTGAGCAGCCCGACGAAAAGACGCTGGTGCTGAAATACCTCTCGCCCGACATGGAAGAGGGATATCCCGGCAACCTGCAGGTGAAAGTTACTTACGAACTGACCGATCAGAACGAGTTGAAAATCCAGTACTGGGCTACTACCGATAAACCCACCCCGGTCAATCTGACCCACCACTCCTTCTTTAACCTGAAGGGAGCCGGAAATGGCGATGTGAACGGGCACCTGATGCAGATCAACGCCGACCGCTACACACCGGTGGATTCCGGTCTGATTCCGACTGGCGAAGTTGCCCCGGTCGAAGGAACGCCGTTTGATTTCCGGACGGCAACTGCAATAGGAGAGCGGATCGATCAGGATAACGAACAGCTGAAGTTTGGGTTGGGATACGACCACAACTGGGTGCTGAATCAGGCTGCCGACGGCCTGACGGCTGCTGCCAAAGTGGTGGAACCGGTTTCCGGACGGACGATGGAGGTGTTTACCAACGAACCAGCCATGCAGTTTTACGGTGGAAATTTCCTGAAAGGAAAAGATGCCGGCAAAGGAGGTAAAGTGTATGATTACCGCGGCGCTTTCTGCCTCGAAACCCAGCATTATCCCGACAGTCCCAATAAACCCGAATTTCCGTCGACGATTCTGAATCCGGGTCAGGAGTACTATTCGGTCTGCATTTACAAGTTTGGCGTCGAATAACACGTCATGGGCCAGCTGACAAGAAAACCGCTCCGGGAAAATCCTGAAGCGGTTTTTTGTTTGAGTAAGCGAACGTATCGGTTTAACTTGTCACAGCCTGATTTTCTCTGCGCGTACGCTTTTTAAAGGTCAGATCAGGTTTTTGTGAATTCAGGTGAAATTTAAATATATCCGAAGAAAGTTCTTAACCAGATAGTAAAATTGTTGATGTATGTATACTTTTTTTAATCTGGTGAAACAACCCGATGTCAGGGGGGCCGGATGTTTTTATTTAGAATTTATATTCACGTCGTTAACGTGCGGCCGACAACGCTCTGTCAGGTTTTAGGCGTTAATGCCGTTCAAACCTGCGGCTGTTGTAATGAACTTTTAAATTCTAAAATAACCCTGATGCTCTTTTTCAAAATAACAATTCCTCTTCGCGGTTTTTTTTCGGCAGCCGGGATCGTGTTTCTCTTGCTGGGGGCTGTTTCATGCGGCCGCACCTACCGGGAGGAAGAGGCCGACCGTTCGATGAAAGTACTGAACAGTGACTGGGTGAACTTTTTCTCGCAGGCTTCGGAAAAACCGGAGATGAAGGCAATCGCCTTTTTGTGGGATCAGTCGTCGGCGCCGCTGCCATTTCCCAAAGAGAAATTTACCGTCGGAAAAGCGTATCAATCCTACGATTTTGAAGCTTCGAAAGGAATTTATGTCTGGGATGAACAAACTTTTGTCAGGCAGGCGGATACCAGCCTGGTGATTTTTCGGTTCGAGCCCGATACGGGCGGGGTTTACCGGTCAGCGTTTATCCTGAGTGATTTCAGTGTGGCGCCTGTTGGTTCGCGCCCCGATTTTCCGGTCGAAATGGCGGCCATGCTG
>JARKOX010000212.1 GCA_029975525.1 Prolixibacteraceae bacterium
TTTTTATGCAGAAAGCCGGAGTGAACCAACCGTTTCGGAAGGTTGTTGAAAGAGGCACGTTCACTTAAAATATGTTCCAATGATAAATTATTCGATGTGGGCAAAATCCCTGAAAACGATTCCGCGCATTTCGAAAGAAGAGTGGCTGGAACTGGATGTAATTTCCCGCTGGCTGATTGCAACGCGCTCGGCCGTATTGATTATTTCTTCAATTTCGGGGATCCTGGGCGGATTGCTGGCCTATCTTTTCAGCGATTTTAACTGGCCCCGCGTTGTGGTTGCCGTAATATCCCTCACCCTCGCTCACGCTGCCAACAACCTGATCAACGACTACATGGATTACCGCAAAGGCGTTGATCAGGGGAACTACTACCGGTCGCTCTACGGGCCGCAACCCCTCGAGCATGGCTTCATGACCGTTGCCCGGCACATGACCTACTTCCTGGTTACCCTTGGACTTGCCCTGGCCGGCGGACTCTATTTGTTTGCCCAAACCGACACCGGTACGCTCTACCTGATTGCTGCCGGATTGTTCTTTCTGCTTTTCTACACCTGGCCGTTGAAATATATTGCCCTGGGGGAACCAACCGTGCTGCTGGTGTGGGGACCGCTGATGATTGGCGGAACCTATTATGTGGTATCGGGCGGCATGTGGAGCACCGAGGTGGCTCTTATCGGGCTGACTTACGCCATTGGGCCCACCACCGTGCTGTTTGGAAAACATACCGACAAGCTGGCTGAAGACCAGCAGAAGAAGATCTATACCATGCCGGTTTTGCTGGGCGAAAAGGCTTCGCGTTACACCACCCTGGCCGTTTGGGTTTTGCAGTATGTACTGATTCTGGCGTTTGTGTTTGCGGGAGTTTTAGGATGGCCGCTGCTGCTCGTTCTGCTGGCGCTGCCCAAGCTGGCCGACGCCTGGAAGGTGTTTTCCAAACCCCGCCCCCAGACAGCTCCGGCCGATCTGCCGCCGGGGGTGTGGCCGCTCTATCTTTCGGCAAATGCTTTTGCTTACAACAAGCGGTTTAGCCTCCTTTTCCTGGGAGGATTAATCCTGTATGTGCTCTTCGTAAAAACAGGAATCCTGTAAGGGAAAAGTCAGGAAAAGTCTGCTGGCATTGATCGGCGGGCTTTTCCTGTTTATTCCTTCCTTGCCGGTTTTTCCATTAATCGATTCTGCCAATCGGGATGGTAATTCCCAGAAAGGGCATCAGCACGAAAGAGTCGCCGCCCAGCGGAAGCCAAAGGCTGTAGTCGAGACCTATTCCTCCTAAAATGGAGCGGCCGCCGGCCGAGAGCATCGCCACGGCATCTCCTTCAGAAGTGATCAGGTAATTTTCAGTAATAAAATAGCCCCGGCGACTAATCCGTATCAGGGCGCTGAGGTTAATCAGCGGAGTGCTGGTCCACTCATCTTCCGCAAAACCATACGCCATGCCGATGCTGAAGTTTTTATCGCGGGAGCCAAAAGTGGTGGTGCCGTAAACCAGTCCGAAAATGCCGGAATCTTCTCCTCCGGCTACCGTTCCGAGCAAAGAGCCGATCCCTAAATTAATTTTATCTTTTGCCAGCGGAATAGAGAATTTGGGAATAAGCCAGATGGGGGTCGGTGCCCCTTCAATCAGGAAAAGCGGAATAATTCCGGCACCCAATGAGAAAGTGTTGGTTAAGCCCACCGACACCTGGTTGTAGAAGATCCAGATGTTTTGGTAGTAAGCTTCGCCGGTTTTCAGTCCATAGCCGTTGGGAGACCAGAAATAACGCGACGATTGCTGGTTTTCAGGCCAGTATTCTCCCTTTCGCTGTTCGCTGCTTTTCAGTAAAGTCCTTTTTTTGATATTTACCGTCAGCAGAGTGATCTGTCCGATGTTTTCGGTTTGAATGACTATTTTTTCAGAGTCCTCTGAAATAATCTTCCCGAAATATTCATTCCCATCGGTGGTTTCAATGCGGAAAATCAATGAATCCCGACCGGTTTGCCCGCTCGACACCAAGTTGGCAAGCAGCAACAGAATGAACAGCCCGCCGTACACATACGCTTTTTTCATAGTCTTACTGAAATTTATACCATCAAAGTTACGGCAATGCCCGAACATTTACCCCTTTTTGGGGTTAATAATGGTTGAATTTAAGGAGTTTAGAAATGAAACGAATTTTGGTTTTAGTTTTTGTGGCGATCTTTTCGGGAGGGGTTGTAACCGCGCAGAAAGCCCTGAAAGCCGGGGATAAAGCGCCTGCTTTTTCGGCCATGACAGACGAAGGAACGACCTGGAAATCGTCCGATTTTATCGGGAAGAAAAATATCGTACTCTACTTTTATCCGGCAGCGATGACCGGCGGCTGCACCAAGCAGGCCTGTAGCTACCGCGATCACCAGGCGGAGCTGACGGCAGCCGACGCCGTGGTGGTGGGCATCAGTGGCGACGAGGTGAGCGGTTTGAAGTTTTTTAAAGAAGCTAATCAGCTCAACTTTACCCTGCTTTCTGACAGCGATGGCAAAATTGCCACACTTTTTGGGGTGCCGGTTACCGAAGGAGGAACCATCAAACGGACAGTTCATGATCGGGAGGTGGAGCTCACGCGCGGGGTGACCGCCAAGCGGTGGACTTTTATCATTGGCAAGGATGGTAAAATCAGATATGTCAACCAGCAGGTTGACGCAGAAAATGACTATCAGGCTGTTTTAGATGTTTTAAAGGGTTGATTGGTTTTTAGCAAAGAAAAAGAGTGGCATTCCCTGGAATGTCACTCTTTTTTATATTGCAGGCCGACCTGCTAATTTGATTTTGAAGAGGAGGGGTTCCCCTTCTTTTTGTTTCCGAAGTTTTTCTTCCGTTTTCCTTTGCGGTCGGATGGCGGGTTGGCGTTCCACACCGGACCGGAACCAAACTGAGCGGGGAGCGGAACCTTGTACACCTCTTGTCCGATCAGCTGTTCGATGCGCTGCATCTTGCGCATATCCAGCTCGTTGATCAGGGTGATGGCTACCCCGGTTGTTTCGGCGCGGGCCGTCCGCCCCACCCGGTGCACATAATCTTCTGCGTCGCCGGGGGCATCAAAGTTGATGACCAGGTTAATGTCCTTGATGTCGATCCCGCGGCTCAATACGTCGGTGGCGACCAGAATACGCGTTTCGCGCGACTTGAACCGAAGCAGGATCTCTTCACGCTCTTTCTGTTCCAAATCGGAGGAGATTCCTTCCACCAGGTAATGTTTGGATTTCAGCGAACGGACGATCTCCCCGACTTTCCGTTTGGTAGAACTGAAAATCAGGATGCTTTTGTATTCCGGTTTGTCGGCTACCAGGCTGTTGATCAGCGGAGTCTTCTGGTTTTCGTGAACCAGGTAAACAGCCTGCAAAACCCCTTCGGCCGGTTTCGACATTTCGAGGGCGATTTCGAGCGGGTTCGTCAGAATCTGCTTGGCAAACGACCTGATTTTAGGCGGCATGGTAGCGCTGAACATCAGATTTTGCCGTTTGGCCGGCAGAAAGGAGAGGATTTTCATAATATCGTCGTAAAAACCGATGTCGAGCATCCGGTCTGCCTCATCCAAAATAAGGTGTTCAATATGCCCAAACTTTACGTAGCCCATGTTGAGGTGCGAAATCAGTTTTCCGGGGGTAGCCACAATAATATCGGCACCCTGGGTGAGGGCCGTTTTTTGTTGTCCCCAGTCGCTGCCATCGCCGCCGCCGTAAATTGAGATCGAAGTGACATTCAGCGTGTAGGCCAGCCCCTGTATCTGCTGGTCGATCTGGATAGCCAGCTCGCGGGTGGGTACCAGAATCAGGGTGTTGGTTTCCCTGGAATGTCTTCCGGCCAGAAAGTGCAAGATAGGCAATAAAAAAGCAGCTGTTTTTCCGGTGCCGGTTTGTGCGCAGGCAATCAGGTCGTGGCCCGAAAGAATGGCCGGAATTGCCTGCTCCTGGATGGGGGTTGCATTCTCAAAACCCATATATGAAATTGCATCCAGCAATTCATCTTTCAATTCAAATTCATCAAATCTCATAAATAGTCTAAAATGTTTTTTTCGTAAACGGCAACCGTGTATCTCTCAGAAGTTAACGGGATTACTTCTTGTTGAAGTGCAGGGTATCCGGTTGAAGTGTTCCGAAAATGTGCTGCAAAGGTACTGTTTATTAGTCGATTGTAATACAATTCGAAAGCATTTTTAACCTACTGTTACGAAAATATCAACCGCAGAGCCGCTGGATATATCCTTCCCCTGAAGAATGGGAATCCAGAGACTCGCTTTTGGAGCTATTCTGCTTTGATTTTTTTTTTAAGAAGAGGAAGTTCAGCCGCGGATGCGTTGAATCGTCGGCTTCCGGGAGTTTCCTTGCCGTAAGGCTGAATGTTTCAGGTTAAGCCGCAAAGAGAAAACCTGGACGGAACATGAAAATTGAGCCGGAGAACCCAAAATTTGCCAACCCGGGCAAATTTAGGCTGCTTTTAAAGGGGTGAGCGGTTAAGAAAAATTAACATTCACTTTTTTTTCATTTTGTGGAAAGGGGTAAGTGCTTGTTATTCAGTTTTAGCTAAGCATAGTTGCTGAAAAACACAATTTCGGAATGGTGGTCGTTTTTAAAAAACAGTTAGGTTTACGCTACTAATTCTATAGGATAAATAGTTTGAATATGAAAACACAAATCAATTTACTGGTATTGTTGGCAGTAATGTTGATTTCCCCGGTTTTGCAGGGACAGGAAATTTACAAAACGGTTCCGGCTCAAAGCAAAGTCATCATCAAAGGGACGTCAACACTGCACGATTGGCAGATGGATGCCAGAAGTTTTAAAAGTGAAATGGTGTGGGACAGCAGTGAAAAAGCAGACCCTCGGATTACCAATGTCTCCTTTGTGTGCAAACCGTCCGACATCCGCAGTGAACACAAACTGATGGACAACAAGGCGCACGAAGCCCTGAAAGTTAAGCAGTTTCCTGAAATAAGATTTCGTCAGTCGGATGTAAAAATTGACCCGTCTCCGGGATCTTCGTTTAAAGGCAGGCTAACCGGCAAACTTGAAATCGCCGGTGTTTCGCGGAATATTGAACTGCCTTTTACCGGAGAGATCAAATCGAAGGAGACGGTTTCGGTCTCCGGAAGTTTTAAGATGAAGATGAGTGATTTTGGCATTACCCCTCCGACCGCCATGATGGGCACAATTAAAACCGGGGACGAAATCACCCTCGAATATCTCTTCTTGATGCAATCTGAAAAAACATTAACAACAAGCAAATAATTATTTAAAACTAAGAAAATGAGAAAATTAATTCTGTCGTTCGTTGCGCTGTTCAGTGGAATAGCGGGTTATTCCCAGCAATTTGAAGAACCCAAGGTTGAGCGGGAATCCTTTACGAAGGTAAAAGTTGAAGTGGGCGGTGATTTTGCCATTCAGTACCAGGCATTAAATCACGAAGCCAGCAACCCGGCCTATCCACTGATTGAACTGGGGTCGAATCTGAACCTGCCGACAGCCAACTTCAAATTAAATACGCTTCTGGCGCCTGGTATCAAAGTAAACCTGGAAACCTACCTCTCTTCCCGTCACCACAACGAAGCGTGGGTGAAAGGCGGTTATCTGCTGATCGACAAACTGCCGTTCCTTCCGGCTTCCGACAATGTGATGGAATACCTGACCATTAAAGCCGGTGTGATGCATCCCAATATTGGCGATCAGCATTTTCGTCGCTCCGACAATGGAAATGTTACGCAGAATGCTTTTGTCGGGAATTATATCCTGGATGATTACACTACCAATACCGGCGTTGAAGTGATGTTCCGGAACAAGGGCTGGTTATTGCTGGGGGGTGTCAACAACGGGACCCTGAAGCCTGCCCTGGCAACCACTGAAGGCACCGGGGCGTCGAAGAAATATATCGAACGTAACCTGGTTGATGAGCTGGCCTTTGTGTGGAAGGCTTCTTATGACAAACAAATTTCCGATGAACTGCGCATCCGGGCAACGCTTTCCGGCTCCCATCAGGGGAAAAGCCTTTCCGGCTCCCTGCACAGCGGCGACCGAACCGGCTCCCGTTACTATTTTGTGATGAACAAACAAGCGGGCGACGGCTCTGAATTTGATGTTACCAAAAACTTTACTTCAGGAAACTGGGGCCCCGGATCGTTTACCAAAGACAATACCCTGGTTGCCAATCTTTTTGTGCAATATGACGGATTAGAGCTTTTCGGAACGTTTGAAAATGCCACGGGATTGAATACAAAAGCTGAAGATTACGATTTTGCACAGTGGGCCATGGAAGCCATTTACCGCTTCGGAAAGCAGGAGCAGTGGTTTCTCGGAGCCCGGTACAACACTGTCGCCAACTCGGAAACTTCGCCTCAAATGCAGGTCGACCGCTGGCAGCTGGCCGGAGGTTGGTTTATGACCAAAAATGTGGTAATGAAGCTGGAATATGTTGACCAGCAGTATAAAAACTTTACCGCAACCTACGGTGATAAAGCCGGTTTTAACGGATTTATGCTTGAAGCCGGTATTTCGTTTTAAGTAGAAAAACAGAGCAGACTGCCTTTCCACCGCGCAGTCTGCTCTAAAAAATTTATTATGGCCAAAACGCTGGTTTGGATTCTTTTCCTCAGATTGTTTGTTGCGGGCAGCACGCCAGCCGGCCGCACCAACCTTCCTGCGCTCGAAAATACCGATTCGCAGCTGGTGGAGATGACAATAACCGGCGAAACCAATATCAACCGCTTTAACCTTTATCTGAACCTACCCGAAAGAGTGAATCCGGCCAGCTTTGTTTCCGGAAAAATAGATGCCGGCCTGTTGACTTTCCAGATCCCGGTCAGCTTTCTCGACTGCCAGAACAAAAGCCTGCTGCACGATTTCCGTAAGATGGTCAACGCAACAGAATATCCGGTGGTGAGCATCGGCATCGACACCGGAAAATTTGAAGAGATCGTTTCAGGGGGCGGCCGGTCGCCCGTTCCCTTGCAGGTCACCCTCTCCGGCATCACCAAAAAACTGCATTCCCACTATTCCATTCAGCCGGTTTCGCCCGGACGGCAAATCCTGACCGGCGACGTAACCATCCGGCTTTCCGAATTTTCCATGAAACCGCCCCAAAAAATGTTTGGATTGATTAAATTGAATGACGAGGTTATTATTAATTTTAAAATCTCAATAAAAACCGCTTAGTTTGACCTTGTCGTGAAATTTAATACCAGAACGAGATACGGAATCAGGGCCATGCTGGAGATCGCCATGCAACCCGCTACACAGGGGGTTTTTCAGAAAGATATTGCCGAAAAACAGGAGATCTCGTTAAAATATCTCGACCATATTATTCATGACCTGAAAACTGCCCGGCTGATTGCCAATGTGAAAGGGAAAAAGAGCGGATATGTGCTTACCCGTGAGCCGGCCCAAATTACCATCTACGATATTTTTCAGGCTTTCGAACCGGGAATCTGTATTGTGGACTGCCTGTCGGACACCGGCAATTGCACCCGGCGCGAGGGCTGTTCGGTCCGCGGCTTTTACGGCGAACTCAATCAGATGATCATCGGTTATCTCAAAGGGATCACCCTGCAGGAGCTTGTTCAGAAACAGGAATTGCTCGACTTGGCCGGATAACCTGCTGCGAGGACCTTCGGAACTATGCGGGTACCCGGATTTTTTTGTAAGCTTCCCAATTAAATGTCTCCAGAAAATCAAGCGCTTTTTGAGCTCCGAGCAGGAAGAGTTTCTGCTTTTTCTCTTCCGGCATGTTGAAGTTGAGCCAGTTAAAGTCTTTGTCGGCATCGATGTAGCAGATCAGCTGGTTAAAGTCGGGGTTGTTGATCAGAAATTCGATATCGCCGTCGTGGCGCATGGTACTGACCATAGATCCGATGAAACTGCCAATGTCGTCCACATCGGTAAACTGTTCGCGGTAAACACTCAGTTTTACCCCGAAAGTTGGTTTGTTGGGAAGCACCCCGGGCTGGTTGTGAAACACGTTAATCGGGAAGTTGGAGATCATGCCACCGTCCACAAATTTAACTGCGGGCGGGATGGTGCCTTTGTATCCGGCCAGTTGGTGCCAGAGCGGAGTCGCCGGTCCGCCGGCGCCGGGAATTCCGGTAATTTCGAACGGAATAAAAAAGAAGGGGACCGACATCGAAGCGCGGACCATCTGCGCCGGGGAAATTTCGCGAAAGTTTTCGCCCCAGTAAAGTGGCGCAAATTTCGGGAACTGCACCTTGGTTTGGGTGGTGATGTCGGCGGTAATAATGTGCATGTTGGCTTCGGTATAGTTCAGCGCAATTCCGTGGCGGTGGTGGAGCGAAGCCGGAAAGTGGTCTTTCTGACGGAGTTCGAGCAATTCGCCAATGGTTTTTATGCCGGCAGCTGAATTTTCCAGCAGGGTTTCCAGCCACGTTTCAAACTGGTTGCCGGGGTTCAACCCCAGGTGGTCGAGAATGGCTGATTTGAGCTTCCGGAGATTCCATAAAAGCGACCATTTGATTTTTTTCAGCGGGGTGCCGTCAATTACCCGCTGGAGCAATTTTTTCAGCACCGGGTCGCCGTCTACAAAATCGAAGAGATTTTGAGCGGCCAGCGCCTGAAGAATCTCCTCTGATTTTCGCTTGTCGATGGTCCCGATGCCGGCCATTACCAGGGTGTTGATCGCTCCGGCCGAGGTTCCGGCCAGGTGGAAAAAGCGGATACCGGCCTCTTCCAGTACATAGGTGTAACCCACCAGGGCAATCCCCAGCACGCCGCCACCTTCCTGAACCAGGTCTACATACTGATTCCCTTCGCCATCGAGGATGTCGGAGAATACTTTACTCCTCAGCTGACGCGCTTTTTGCAGAATCTCCCTAAACTCAGGCTGCTCAAGATATTGCAGGTAGGACTTTTCACTCATAATTGTTTTATTTTGAATAGAATTCTAAAATTCAATCCGGTTGTGAATGAAAAGTTACAAAAAAAGAGTTTAAAGGCTTTTATTTTCCGGAGATAAAAGTGGCGGCGTTTAATTCAGTACAACGGGGACTGGGTAACCGCAGTCGGCACATTTGCCGTCGGGGGTGAGCCGGTTGAGGTTTGTTTCGTAACGGTGTCGGGTGATCAGCGGGGCCAGGCAGTTGGGGCAGTAGGTCGCCGAGCGGGTGTCGTCGGAGACATTGCCGAGGTAGACAAAGTCGAGGTAGCCCCGTGCAATCCGGTAAAACTTTTCGAGGAGGACCGACGGGGTAGGTGGCAGGCTGAGCCGGTAAGCGGGAAAATAACGGCTCAGGTGCAGGGGCACAGCCTTACCCAGTTTTTCGGCTATCCACTGGACCATGGATTCAAACTCTTCGGCGGAATCGTTCAGGGTGGGGATGACCAGATTGGTTATTTCAAGGTGTTTTTTTGCTTCCGCGATGATTTGCAAACTTTCGAGGACGGGTTGGAGGCGGCCGCCGGTTTGTCGGCGGTAAAAATCGTCGCTGAACGCTTTCAGGTCGATGTTGAATGCGTCGATCAGCGGCAAAAGTTCCTGTAGCGGGGCGGGGTTGAGGTAACCGTTGCTCACCACCACATTGCGCAGTCCGGCCTGGTGGGCCTGTCGGGCACAATCGGCCATAAATTCATAAAAGACAAAAGGTTCGTTGTAGGTGTAGGCGATTCCGATGTTTCCGGGAACCGCCAGCGCTTTCCGCATCAGCGCAGCCGGATCGGTTGTGATCGAATGGCGGTTTTCATCGACACCGTGTTGTGAAAGGGAATCGTTTTGGCAAAAGAGACAATGCAGGTTGCAGCCGGCCGTTCCAACCGATAAAATCTGCTGTCCGGGGAAAAAGTGGTAAAGTGGTTTTTTTTCGATGGGATCCAGATTCAGGGCCGCGATCCTGCCATACACTTCCGAAAAGAGTTTTCCGTCCTGGTTGAGGCGGACTTTACAACTTCCGTGTTTTCCTTCGGCAACCAAACATTCATGCGGGCAAAGTGTACAGCGTACTTTCCCCTCTTTTTCCGAAATGTAAAAGCGGGCCTCGTGCATCTGAATTTTTTTTCAAAAATACAAAATGGCTGCATTTATTTCCCTGAAAATCCGGATGTTTTCTTTTTTGTGTTTTGAAAAATTCCGTACACGCCTCTTTTGATAAAGTAAAGCCGGCCGGGAGTTGATCGCTCTAAATTTTATAACTTCGGAACATGAAACCAAAAAAAACGACCATGAAACCGTCCATTTGTTTACTGATTCTGCTGGGAGTTTTTTCCCTGTCACCATTTGTGGCCGGCAGTCAGCCAGTCAAACCAATTCAGCTGGAGAAGCCCGGCGAGGGAAAAGGCAAAACCCTGATGCAGGCGCTCCAGGAACGAAAATCTTCGCGTGAGTTTTCCGAACGGCCGCTGTCGTTGCCTCATTTGTCGGAGCTGCTTTGGGCTGCCAATGGGATTAACCGTGCCGATGGAAAACGGACGGCGCCTTCGGCCGTCAACAAGCAGATGGTTGAGCTTTATGTGGTGCTTCCGGAGGGGGTTTACCGTTACGATGCTGCCGCCAGCCAGCTGGCCCCGGTTGTTACCGGAGACTTTCGCCGGCTTGCCGGAGTGCAGGAGTTTGTTTATACGGCGCCGGTTAACCTGGTTTTTGTTGCCGACTTCGGGAAATGGAAAGAGGGACGTATTCCTCCGCGGGAAGACCTGATCGGAATGGCTGCCATCGAAACCGGCTGTCAGGTGCAAAATGTTTATCTCTACTGTGCTTCGGAAGGTTTGGCTACCGTGATCCGGGCTTCGGTCAATAAAGAGGAGTTGGCTAACGCGCTCGGCCTGACTGCCGACCAGTACATTGTGGCCGCCCAGACGGTAGGATATCCAAAATAAGCAGACAGATTTGCCAGTTTTGGTTTGGGTTTTCCGTTGTTTGGAATTGTCGCAGCTGCGGTTTCTCCGTCAGCAATGACCGGTGTGAACGGGGCGGAATTCTGAAAATCCGGGAAAATGGGCGGCGGCAGAATTACATTCAGAAATATTTTGAACGGACATAGCTGCGGCCGTAAAAGTCGATGTCGTAGCTGAGGGTAAATTCGTAGGTTCCGTTCTGGTATTTGTAGATTTCGGTAAAGGCCAGGTCCATGGCATAACCAATGCGGATGTTGTTGTCGAAGATCCACTGGGCCACCACACACAGGGCATCGCCGGTACGGAACATGGCGCCAAGCCACAGTTTCTCGCGCAGCAGCACATTGGCGGAAAAAT
Source organism: Prolixibacteraceae bacterium (assembly GCA_029975525.1). Taxonomy (GTDB): domain Bacteria; phylum Bacteroidota; class Bacteroidia; order Bacteroidales; family Prolixibacteraceae; genus UBA1413. Next base: position 11,201 of record JARKOX010000212.1, read on the forward strand.
CGGCCTGGACAGGCGCTCCCAGCGTGGCGCGCAGCATGGCCGTTGGCTTGAATTTGACGTTGTTGCGGAGGTGAAAAACATAGCCGCCCGTGAGATAGAGGTGCCTGATTTCGGACAGCGTGCCGTAGTTGTTGCGGTTGGCCTGAAAATCGTTTTTAACCAGCTTGGGCAGCGACACACTTACATAGAAATTCTCCTCGTAAAGGAAGGCCCCGACGCCGAAGTTGGGCAGAAACTTCAGATCGATATCTTCCTGGAATGCCGGATCGAACTGGCCATCGGGATAGAGCTGGTATTTGGTCAGCGGGTTTTGGTAATTCATAAAACCGAATTTCAGCCCCATCCGGAGACGGAGTTTCGGGTTAATGAGCACTTCATAGGCATAATCGCCGAAAACGCTGAACCGTTCTTCGCGGCCAAATTTGTCATTGATGATGTTCAGCCCCACCCCGACATACTCATTGTTCATGGGGGAGTGAAAGGAGATCATCTGGGTAAAAGGCGAACGGTCGATGCCGGCCCACTGTTTCCTGACCAGCGAAAGAAACCCCACCTTTTCCCACATCCCTGCATAGGCCGGGTTAATTGCCTGGGTATTGAACATGTATTGGGAAAAAATCGGATCCTGTTGCCCGGCAGCAGAAATTGTCGTTGTCAGAATGAGCAGGCTCAGTATGTATTTTTTCAGCTTCTTCAGACCCATTTCCTCTTCAATCGAATAAACTTCGGAAAAACTACGAAAATATTTTATTACCGCAATATCCACCATTCCTAATAAGAGATCATGACCGTTCCTTTGTGGGTTTTTCCGTTGCCCAACTCCAACACATAGATGTAGGTTCCGGCCGGGAGCGTTGGTCTGCCCAAGGTCCACTTGTTGTCCGAAGTTCCCCACCACCAGGCCTCCTGGTCGCTTCCCCAAACGTCGAGGTTTCCGTAATGTTGTTTTTCGTAGAGCTTATTCCCCCATCTGTTGAAGATGTAAAGCCTGGCATTCGGATACATCTCAATACAGTGGATCTGGAAGAAATCGTGGATGCCGTCGCCATTGGGCGAGAACCCTTCGGGAATGAAGAGGGTACATTCGGTACTGATATCCAGGTATTCCGGATGGCCGTCCAGGTCGCGGTCGTCGTTGCTCCAATCCCCATCGTTGTTGAGGTCTTCGTCGCGGGTGGGGATTCCGTCCTCATCATCGTCTACGTCGCGCCAGTCGCGTATTCCGTCTCCATCGAAGTCCTGCAGCGGGGCATTGCTGCCGATTGCATTTTCCGTACCCAGCGGCTGGAAGCTCCTGTCGTAGATGTCGAAGGCGTCGTCGAGCCCGTCTTTGTCCTTGTCGCGGCCAATGGCTTTGGTATCGGGTTTTCCGTTTGCGTCGGCATCGTGTCCTTCGATGTAGTCGGGTACCCCGTCGTTGTCGCTGTCGCGGTCCAGGTAGTCCGGAATTCCGTCCTTGTCGGTATCGGCCGGGGTGAAAGGCGTTCCGCCACTGGCCGGATCGTAGGCGTCGTCCCAGCCGTTGCCGTTGCTGTCTTTCCCGGTGGGCGGGATGTATTTCCCTTCGGCCTGCCCTTCGATATTGTCCGGGATGCCGTCGTTGTCCGAGTCGATGTCCAGATGATCGGGGATTCCGTCGAGGTCCGAGTCGAAGTTGTCGTTTATGCCGTCGAAATTTTTATCGACAAAACCGACAAAGTCCTTGTCGAGATAGTTGGGGATGCCGTCGTTGTCATGGTCGGCGCTCGGATCGATTCCGTGTCCTTCCACAACATCGAGGATTCCGTCATCGTCATCGTCGATATCGTCGATGTCGGGAATACCGTCGCAGTCGTTGTCGGCCAGTACGATGATGTACACTTTGGCGGTGTCGCATTTCGACGGGAATCCGTCATCACAAATTTCGTAAACCAGGCTGTCGATCCCCACAAAGTTATTCTCGTGTTTGTAAATGAAGGTGCCGTCCGGGTAGATGGTGATCTCGCCGTGCAGCGGTCCTTTCACCGGAGCGGTGTTGATGAGCAGGCGGTTCCGGTCGGGATCGGTGTCGTTGGCGGCCAGGTTTCCGCCGATCGGCAGACAGCCGGCGGTAAAGTAGTCGTCGACAGCTGCCGGCGGGGAGTTGGGCATCATTACCCGGATGATTACGTCGGCCTCGTCGCACATCACGGCACAATAAACGCCGTCGTCGCACACCTGATAGGTAAAGCGGTCGTAGCCCAGGTAGTTGGGAGCCGGGGTGTAGCTCACCGCTCCGGTAACCGGGTTAACCGACACGGTACCGTGCTGCGGCGGGGTGACAATCGTTACCGTTTTCGGGTCGATTTTGCCGTTCGGATCGCTGTCGTTGCCCAGGATGTTGAAAAGATTGCCGGTATTCATAATGGTCCGAACGGTGTCGTTGACGGCTACCGGCGGGATATTCCCCTGGATGGTAATGACCGAAGTACAGGTTGAGCTGTTTCCGTAAGGATCGAAAACGGTAAGGGTAATGATATTTTCGCCTGCATCTTCGCAGGTGAATACGGTTTGGCTGAGCTCCATTTTAACGATGCCGCACTCGTCGTAGCTGCCGTTGTCCACCATGGTCGGGGAGAGCACAATCCGGCCCGTGGCATCCATCGGAACCAGCAGGTTGGGCTTGCAGATGGCGACCGGGGCGATGGTATCTTTCACCGTTACGATCGCTTCGCAGGTGGCAATGTTACCCGAAGCGTCGATGGCGGCAAGCCGCACCACGTTGGGCCCCGATTCGTTACAGGTGAATTTGTTTTTGTTGATTTCGATCCGGTCTAATTTACAGTTGTCGAAACTGCCGTTGTCGATATCGGAAGCCTGGATTGAAACGGTTCCCTTTTCATTGAGATAAACCGTAATGTCTTTGCACAACGGCACCGGCGGAATGGTGTCGAGAATGGTTACTTCGGCCTCGCAAACCGAGGAGTTGCCGGCTTCGTCGGTTACGGTGAGGGTTACCCGGCGTTTGTTGCCCACATCCTGACAACTCAGTTCGAGCGGGGCAGCATCAAAGATCAGGTTGCCGGGGGCGGTGCAATTGTCGGTCGAGCCTTGTCCCAGCCTGATGAGGTCAACCTGCGACAGCACATATTTTCCGTTGGCATCCAGGGAAACCGTGATGTTGTTGCACACCGCCCTGGGCGCAACTTTATCGGTGAGTTCGATCACCTGCTGGCAGGTAGCCTGGTTCAGGCACAGGTCGGAAATGGCGTAGGTGCGGGTGACGCGGATGGTGGACGGCAACCGCTGGGTCGTTTCCGAAATCAGGTTAAACGATTGGATATCGACCGCACAGTTGTCTGAAGCTTTTCCGCCCGCCCCGATAAAATCGGTCAGGTTGAGCGCTGGCGGAATATCCGACAAACATTCGATGGTTTGCAGGGGCGGGCAAACCAGCTGCGGCTTGATCGAATCGAGAACGGTGATGCGGTGGGTGCAGGTGTTCGATTGGTCGCACTGGTCGGAGATCTGGTAGGTGCGGGTAATCACCTTCGGACAGCTGTTGCTGCTCGACTCTTCCCGGATGAGGACAAACGACGACTCGTTCAGCCCGTGGGCATCGTAAGCGCTTCCGCCGTTCCGTACAAATTCACTGAAGGTTTTCATAACCGGCGGGATGTCGGAAATACAGCTGACTGTGAGGTCTGTCGGGCAAGTGATTTCAGGCAGGGCAACCTTTTCTGTGTAAATGATGTGGGTGCAGGTGTCGGCATTTCCGCAGAAGTCGGCAATGGTGTACTGCCGGATGATCGAGCGTTCACAGTCGTAGTCATTGATTCTTTCGCCCAGCATACGGAAAGTGCGTTCGTCAACCTGGCAGTTGTCGGAAACCGAGCCGCCGCCGGCCAGGTAGGCTGCCAGGCTGGTGAACGAAGACGGAACGGTTTGTCCTGCTGCAACCTCTACAACCAACGAAGGCGGACAGCTCATTTGCGGAGCCTCCTTGTCGTCGATCGTGATCAGGTGGGTGAAGCTGTCAGTGTTTCCGCACTCGTCAGCAACCTGGTAGGTGCGTTGCAGCGTTTTGGGGCACGAAACGCCAATCCAGTTTTCTTGTACCAGCTGGAAGGAAACAATCCGGCAGTTGTCGGTTGCTTCGCCGCCGGCAGCAGTAAATTCGGCATAATTGGCAAACGGCGGCGGCGTGATGCAGGCCAGGTTGATATTTGCCGGCTTTTTGATGATTTGCGGCGGAATGTTGTCGTTGACCGTAATCGCCTGGACCCAAACCAGCGTATTTCCGCAGTCGTCGGTAAAATGGTAGGTGCGGTTCACTATGCGCGGGCAGCCACCGGCCAGCATTTCATCCTTGATAAATTTGATGTGGGGCACCGAGCCGCAGTTGTCGGTGACAAAACCTCCGGCAGTGGTGAATTCGGCCATGTTGGCGTACGGTTTCGGGATGTTGAGGCTGCAGGTGACCGAAATGCCGGCCGGTTCAAGGATCATCACCGGCGGACGGGTATCCTGAATGGTCAGCGTTTGGATGAAAATGCCCACGTTGCCGCACAGGTCGGCAATTTGGTAGGTGCGGGTGATGGTGCGGTTGCAGCTGTTGCCGTCAACCACATCGTTGCCTGTTTTCCGGAACGACGCTTCGTCGAGGCCACAGTTATCGGTAATCCGGCCGCCGGCCGCCGTAAATTCGGCATAGCTGGCATAGGGCGATGCTATCTGACATTCGGTAGGAGACACGCGCGGCCAAACGGTAAAGCGCGGCTTTTCGTTGTCGTCAACCACGATGGTTTGGGTGCAGATCGCTGTAAATCCGCATTTGTCGGTAATGGAATAGGTGCGGCTGATGGTTTCCGGACAGTGTTTACCATCCGATTTATCTTCGATCCAGGTGAAGGTGCTTTCGTCGATTCCGCACAGGCTGGAAGCATTTCCGCCAGCCGCCCGGAATTCTGCAAAGGTTTTGTAACGTTCCGGAATGTTGTTGATACAATCGACCGTGAGGGTTCCCGGACAGTTGATCTGCGTTTCGGCATCGGTAATCAGGGTGATGGTCTGGATACAATATCCCCTGTTTCCGCAGGAATCGAGAACCGAGTAGATGCGGTTAATGATGCGGGGATCGCTGATGTTCACCTCGTCGATGGTGGTGAAGGTCTCTTCGCGCAATCCGCAGTTGTCGGTGGCAGTTCCGCCTGCTGCCCGGAACGCTGCCAGGTTGAAGTGTGCCGCCGGGATACTCTGGTTGGGCAGCACTTCAATATTGGGCAAACAGGTAACTACCGGGTTGGTGATATCATTTACGATGATTCGCTGGGTGCAGCGCACCGTGTTGCCGCAGTTGTCGGATATTTCATAAATACGGGTGATGATCCGCGGGCAGTTTCCGGTGATGTTTTCGCTGACAAGCAGGAAGCTGGCCGGGTTGATGCCGCAGTTGCTGCCGGCCGAACCTCCGGCCGCTTCAAATGCCGCATAGGTCGCCAGCGGGGCCGGAACATCGCCGAAACATTCGTACCCCAAATCATTCGGGCAATTGATAAAGGTTGCCGCATCGCCTTTCACAATAATTTTCTGTTCACATATGGCAAAGTTTCCGCACGAGTCGGCAATGTGGTAGGTGCGGGTGATGGTTTCGGGATAGGATTTTCCGTCGGAAACTTCCCGGTAAAGTACGAAGGAGCTTTCATCGAGTTTACACCGGTCGTAGGCCATGCCGCCACCGGCTACAAACTGGGCAAAAGTGGTAAATGCCGGCGGAATCTGGTCGTGGGTTTTTACCGTCGTGTCGGGCGGGCAGGCCATCTGCGGCGGATTGTTGTCGGTAACCCGGATGAGGTGCTTGCACTGGACGGTGTTGCCGCACAGGTCGCTAATCTCGTAGAGGCGCGTAATGGTTTCCGGACACCGTTTCCCGTCGGAAGTTTCGCTGACCAACCGGAAGCTGGCCTGGTCAATTCCGCATTTGCTGGAGGCGCTTCCGCCGGCCGCCAGGTATTCGGCAAAGCTGGTCAGCGGCGCCGGTACATCGCCGACACATTCCGGCTCGGCCATTGGCGGACAACTGATTTGCGTTTCTGCATCCTTTTGGAGATAGAGGAGGTGCTGACAGGTAGCCAGGTTGCCGCAGAAGTCGGCAATTTGATAAGTGCGGTAAACCGAGTCGGTGAGTATGCCCGGTTTAACCACTTCGCTGACCAGCAGGAATGAGCTTTCATCTACGCCACAATTGTCGGTAGCTACGCCGCCTGCCCCGAAGAACTGGAGGTAGGTTGTAAATACCGCAGGAACCGGGGTGCCAACCGGAACCGTAACCTCCGGCGGACAACTCATTTGCGGCGGCGTTTGGTCATGTATGGTGATAATTTGTTCACATTTTCCTGTATTTCCGCAGTAATCGGAGATTATATAAATGCGGGTGACTGTTTCGGGGCATGAATTCCCGTCGGAGAATTGATCCAGCAGTTTAAATGAACTGGTATCAGGTTGGCAGTTGTCGGTAGCCAGGCCTCCTGCGGCGGCGAAGTCAGCAAACGAAGCATAGGGCGCCATCTCGCTAATATTACAAATGGTACCCAGTTGCGGCGGGCAGGTCAATACCGGGGCAACGGTATCATTGATCCTGATGGTTTGCTGACATTCGGCCGTGTATCCGCAGGAGTCGGCCACCAGATAAGTACGGGTGATTATAGTAGGGCAAGTACTACCATTGTGTTCTTCGTTAATCAGTTTAAACGAGGTAGAGTCGATTCCGGAACAGTTGCTTGAGGCGAAACCGCCGGCGTCTGTAAATTCATGGAAAGTCAGATATGCAGGAGGAATCTCGCCGGTACATTGCAGGTCTGCCACCGACGGACAGGTGATATTGATTTCAATGGTTTGGGCTACGATAAGTACGGAAAGTGTAGCCTGACAATTATTGGCATCTGTAACGACTACGGAATAGGTGCCTCCTGGCAGATTTTGAATATCTTTGGAAGTTGCTCCATTACTCCATAAGTAGATGTAGGGTGAGGTTCCTCCGGAAACGGTGAGATTGATACTGCCAATTGGCAGGTTACTGAAGCCGACATCAACATGGGTTTCGCTTAGTTGCAATTCTTGTGGCTGGGTAATTTCTGCTGTTATTGAATGTTGACATCCATTTGTATCCGTTACAGTAACGTTGTAAGTTCCGGCAGTCAGCCCTAATAGATCTTCAGTAGTTTGTCCGTTACTCCAGTTAAAAGTATATGGTGTTGTTCCTCCAGAAACCGTCAGATTAATCGAACCGGTATTATTACCGTAACAATCTACAGGAATGTGGGTTTCATTTATTTCTATTGCGTCGGGTTCGATTATGGGAACAGATAATTTCTGGACGCATCCTGCCTGGTCAGTTACGGTTACCGTGTAGAGGCCTGCCGACAATGAGGTCAGGTCCTCGGTTGTTGCGCCATTGTTCCACAGGTAAGTAAATGGTGCGGTTCCTCCCGATGTCGTAATATTAATAGTCCCATCGTTTCCTCCTTTGCAGGTAACTGTTGTGGTTGCAAAAGTGATGAGGATCTTCGGACTGATAGTAAGGTTGAGCCTGAGGGTATCGTTACAGCCATTGGCGTTGACGATAATGTGGTCGTATATGCCGGAGGAAGTGTAAGTCTGGCCATTTCCGGCAGTCCAGATAAACTCTTCGCATGCAATTTCAGTAGTCTCGGAGATCGAGGTGCGGTTGACAGTCAGGTTAAGCGTTGCCACGGAGTCGCACCCGGCCGCATTGGTTGTGGTGAAGGAGTAGGTTCCGGCCGCCGGGTAACTGGTTCCGTTCCAGGTGTATGGGAGTAGGTTGTCGCATATGGTCAGATCGGTTACCGAGCTGGAGGTGCGGTTGACAGTCAGGTTAAGCGTTGCCACGGAGTCGCACCCGGTGCTGCTAATCAATGTAATTGTGTAAGTTCCCTCTGTATTATAAGTTTGTCCATTCCATACAAATGGTAATTCACTGTCGCAAATAGTGATATTTTCCAGGGCAGTTAGTTTTTCAGGTTCTTTAATTGTAGCTATTTCGGTGGCTTTACAACCGTTAGCATCAGTTACAGTAAGAGTATAAGTTCCGGCAGCAAGATTGACAGCTGTAGCAGTTGTCTGTGAAGCAGGGGCACTCCACTGGTAAATGTAATCAGGTGTTCCTCCGGTTATTATTGCTGTTGCTGTTCCGTCATGACTTCCATAACATGTTGCATCTGTTGTTGTAACAGATAGTTCGAGTTTTTCAGGGTTTTCTATTTCTATTGATATACTTTCCTGACATCCGTTGGAGTCACTGACAATAACCGTATATACCCCTGCTGTCAGATTTGAAATATCTTCTGTGTTTTCGCCATTACTCCAGGCGAAAGTATATGATGGAGTACCTCCGGTTGCTGTTATATCAATCTTTCCGTTGGAGTTGCCGTTACAATCCACATGCGTCGGGAGGGCAGTTATTGTTATCCTGCCTGGAACGGAGGTGGTTTGTGTACAACTATTTTTATTTCCGCATTTATCAGCTATTTCATAGGTTCTGGAAATCAGATAAGGTTCCGGATAACCTAATCCGGTTGTGATTTCTGATAAAAGTTTGAATGAAGCTGAATCCAGCTTGCAGTTATCGAAGACATATCCTCCTTCATTCAGGAAATCTTGTAGGCTGGAATATGCTGCTGGCGCTTCAGCAGCACAAGGTATGGTTATAAGTGGACAAATAATGTCCGGCGGAGTTGTATCCGAGATGGTAAAAGTCGCGGTGGTATTAGCGGCGTTTCCACAAGCGTCGGTGGCGGTGAAAGTGACCGCTATCGTGTTAACGCACCCGCCGCTCCAAGTCCCCGGGGTGTTGGACCATGTAATAGTGCTAC
>JARKOX010000214.1 GCA_029975525.1 Prolixibacteraceae bacterium
GTGCTGATTCCCCGGTTGCTGAAACCCAAAAACTACGTTTTTTACACCTTCTGGCTGGTGATCCTGATGGCCCTCGCATCGGCGCTGATCCAGCTCCTGTTGATGTTTCCCTTTCGTTACCTGTTCCGCGCCGGCAGCGAGTTCGACCACTTCAACACCCAGATTTTTTCATCGTACTTTTTTACGATTCTGATTTACATAGTGGTCACCTCGCTGTTGAAATTTGCAAAAGACTGGCTCGAACTACAGGATATGAACCTCAGGCTTTCGCAAATTGAACGGCAAAAACTGGAAGCGGAACTCAACACCCTGAAGGGGCAAATTAATCCGCACTTTCTCTTCAATTCGCTGAACAACATCTATGCGCTGGCATTAACCCAGTCGGAAAAAGTCCCCGATCTGATCCTGCGCCTCTCCGACCTGATGCGGCATGTGATCTACGAATCACGCGAAAACTTCATCAATGTAAAAAAAGAGGTGGAGTTTGCTGAAAATTTTATTGCCCTGCAGCGGATCCGTGTCCCCGACAAAGTCCGGATCGACTATCTGCTTCTTGGCGAGGTGCCCGACAAAAAGATTGCCCCGCTTCTCTTTGAACCCCTTATCGACAACGCTTTTAAACACGGGCTGAAAACGTTCGGGGAAGATGCTTTTGTGCAGATCTGGTTCGACTTTCGGCAGCCGGACCAACTCCATTTTCACATCGAAAACAGCTACGAAGATTTTGCCGACTGGGGTGACAGGCCTCACGGAATTGGACTGGAAAACATCAGACAACGACTGAAACACCTTTATCAACCTGCAGACTGCCTGCTGGAAATCGATAAAAAAAACCAGGTCTTTTACGTTGACCTGAAGTTAAAATTAAAATAATCGTCATGGAAATCAGCGCCTTAATTATCGACGACGAACCCCTGGCCCAGCAGGTGGTGGAACAGTACGCCAAAAAAATCGACAACCTCCGGATTACAGGCAAATGCAATGACGCACTGGAAGCCCGTCAAAAACTGCAGGAAGCGCCGGTCGACCTGATTTTTCTGGACATCAACATGCCCGCTCTCTCCGGAATCTCACTCCTCCGCACTTTACCCCATCCGCCGCTGGTAATCTTTACCACCGCCTATGAAGAATATGCCCTGCAAGGCTATGAACTAAACGCGATCGATTATCTGAAAAAGCCTTTCTCCTTTGAACGTTTTCTGAAAGCTTTTCAGAAAGCCGAAGAGCTGTTGCGTTTAAAAAGGGAGCCGGCGCCGACCGGCAGTTCGCCCGGCACACCGGATCACATTTTCATCAAATCAAACAAAAAAACGTTCCGGATCAGCTTTGCAGATATCCTTTATATTGAAGGACTGGGCGATTACATCAAAATACACCTGAAAAACCAACACCTGGTGGCCAACCTCACCATGAAAAAGATGGAAGAGCTCCTTCCGTCCGAAACGTTCTACCGGATTCACAAATCGTTCATTATTTCGCTGCCGCAGGTGGAATCGATTGAAGGAAACCTGGTAACCATCAACCGCAAGCAATTGCCGGTGGGAAACAATTACCGTCAGGAGTTTTTCCATCTGATCGAATCACGGACAGCAGAATAACCAGAGGAACCGCCCTTTTTCACAACCCACGAAAGGAAACTACTTCAAAAAACCCTGTTCTTTCAAAACCTCCAGAAATTTTCCGGAGAAAAACTCATTGTCGGCTTTTTTGTACCGCACATCGGTGAAAACCTGGGCCAATGATGCTTTACCATTCTCCGCAACAAATTTCCGGGAGGACTCCAGTTGTTCCTTGAAAGAGTAATAAGCCAGAACTTCTTCGGCTGAGTAATCGTGATACACCTCGTTGTGAATCACCGAAGCGACCGGCAGGCGATCTTGCTGTTCCGGCTGTTCGGCGGGCCACCCCACCGCAACGGTAGTTATCGGAACCACTAATTGGGGAAGCTTCATCAAGGCGATAATTTCGCGGGCATTGTAGGTTGTTGTCCCCAGGTAACAAATTCCTAAACCGGCATTTTCGGCAGCAATACAAACGTTTTGGGCCATCAGCAAGGCATCGATGGCAGCGGTCAGAAAAGAGTGAAAATTATCGTAGCCGGGAGATGCCCCGCTGACCTCACACCACTTCACAAAACGGTTGAAATCGGCGCAAAAGGTTAACAACACCGGCGCAGTGCGGGCTACCGGCTGATTAAAATGCAAAGGGGCAAGCTGTTCGCGCATAGCCTGGTCGCGGGTGACCACCACACTGTAAAGCTGCATATTCCCGGTAGTAGAAGCCCTGGCTCCGGCAACAAATAAGCGGTTTAACAGTTCGGGGGTAATCATCCGGTCGCTGAATTTCCGGACCGAAACATGCTGATTAAGTAAATCCATAATATGCTTTCAAAATGAAAATCCAAAAATAGCCAGAGCAAAAGAGAAACCAAACCTTCGGACAAAAAAAAGGGAGGCTTTGCAGCCTCCCCTTTTTAATCAATCAATTCGGTATTACCTTTTAATAATCCTTTCTGTTTTAACAACGCCTTGTTCGTTGAACAGAGTCACGACATAGACGCCGCTAACCAGATTAGCAGTAC
>JARKOX010000229.1 GCA_029975525.1 Prolixibacteraceae bacterium
AACGGGCAAATCCCCAAAAACTGCATCAGCACAATATTGTTGACCAGTACGGCAGCGATGATAATCATCAAATAATTCATACAACTTCCCTCCTACGCTTTTTTAATCCGGTTAATCAGGGCAATCAGGTAGCCCAGCACAATAAAGGCGCCCGGCGCCAGCACAAACAGCAGCATCACATAATTTTCGGAATACAGGGTGATGTTGAAAATTTTTCCACTCCCCAGCAATTCCCGGATACTTCCCAGCAACGTGAGCGCAAAACTAAACCCAAGCCCCATTCCCAGGCCGTCAATCAGGGAGGATAACGGCGGATTTTTGGAGGCAAAAGCTTCGGCGCGCCCCAGCACAATACAGTTTACCACAATCAGCGGAATAAAGAGCCCCAGGCTTTTAAATAACCCGGGCAGGTACGCCTGCATGGTCAGTTCAACCACCGTTACAAACGTTGCAATAATGACAATATAACTCGGAATCCGGATCTTATCGGGGATCTGGCTTTTCACCAGCGAAACGACCCAGTTCGACATGGCCAGAACAAACGTGGTGGCAAGCCCCATTCCCAGGCCGTTGGCAGCCGACGAAGTAACCCCCAGCGTCGGGCACATTCCCAGCAAAAGCACAAAAGTCGGGCTTTCCTTTATAAATCCTTTACTAAAATTTTTCCATTGATTCATGATCAGTCACGTTTAATTGGTTTTTTCAGCGGTTTCGCCCGAAAGGGTACCGGATGTTTTTTCAAAAGCCGCATAGGCGCGAACCAATGCATCGAGAAAGGCCCGCGAGGTAATGGTGGATGCCGTAATCGCATCAATATCACCGCCATCTTTCGAAACGGAGAACTTAGTAGTGGCCGGACTTTTACCGATCACATTCTGCCCCGGCTTATCGGCATTGTTAAACCAAACATCCATCTTCGAGCCCAATCCGGGGGTCTCCTTGTGTTCGAGCACGGCATAGCCGGTAAAATTGCCCCCTTTGTCAATTCCGGCCATGATGGAAATGTGCCCGCTGAAACCTTTGTTGGAATAGGTTTTCACCGCAACCCCCACCAACTGGCCCTGTGCATAAGCCGGAAAAACCAGCACACTGTCGGTTTCCCCTTCGGGTAAGACTGTTACCGGCGGTTTCAATTCGTCAAACGCGGGCAGCACCTTGCTGATGGCGTCGTTTTGCGCCTTGATTTTGGCCGCCTCAATGGCCCCGCTGGTCATATCGTGGACGAAGCCCAGCGCCCCGGCCGAAATCAGGGTCACCAGCAACAGGACGATGACCATATTCCCAAATGTAGATTCACGTTGTGCCATTTATTTTTGTCCTCCGAACCGTTTGGGTTTGACATAAGCGTTAATGAGCGGCGTAAAGCCATTCATAATCAGGATGGCGAAAGAGATACCTTCGGGATAGGATCCGAAAAGCCGGATACACATGGTAATCACCCCGATCCCCACGCCATAAATCAGTTGCCCTTTGCCGGTCATGGGCGATGTCACCATGTCGGTTGCCATAAAAATGGCCCCCAGCATGGCGCCTCCGGCCAGCAGATGAAACACCGGCGTGAGGTATGCCTCGGGATCGACAAACCAGAAGATGCCGCCAAATACGAACATACTTCCGAGGATGGCAACCGGCGTGTGCCAGGTGATCACTTTTTTCCAGAGCATATACAATCCCCCCAGCAGCAGCATCAGGGCCGACACTTCGCCCAGCGAACCGCCGATGTTCCCCAGCAGCATGTCGGAGGTGGAAGGTAATGTTCCCATCAGTTCGTTCAACGGCTTACCATTGAGGATTCCCTCTTTGATGAGCCCCAGCGGAGTTGCCGCAGTGGTAGCATCCACGGCTGCCTGTTTGGTTACCGGCCAGGTGGTCATTTGCACCGGAAACGAGATCAGCAAGAAAACACGGCCTACCAGGGCAGGGTTAAAGATGTTCGACCCCAGCCCGCCGAATGAAAGTTTGGCAACTGCAACGGCCACAAATGCTCCCAGCACAAGGATCCACCAGGGCAAATCTGCCGGCACGTTAAACGCCAGCAAAATTCCGGTCACCAGGGCCGATCCATCGTTAACAGAAGGGGTAACCTTCATCACAAAGCGCTGGATCAGGTATTCAAAAGCCATACAGGCAGCCACAGCGATCAGTGTTACCCGCAAAGCATCGAGACCGAAAACAAAAACCGACCAGGCCAGCGCCGGCAACATCGCCAATACCACCCGGTACATAATTTTCCTCACCGAATCGTCGGTATGCACGTGCGGCGAAGGAGAAATGGTCAATACGTTACTCATTATCAGGTTGAATTCAGTGATTTGACTTGATTAATTTTTGCGGGAACGGATGATCTGCCCCACTTTGCCTTTTCCCAGGCGGATGTAGTCGAGCAACGGACGGCTCGAGGGGCAGGTGTAACTACAGCTTCCGCATTCGATACAATCCATCACCTTCTCTTTTTCTGCACGTTCCCAAATCTGTTTTTCCGAAGCGGTCATCAGCAGGTAAGGCTCCAGCCCCATCGGACAGGCCGTTACACAGCGTGAGCAGCGGATACAGGCCATCCGGCCGTCCCGCCTGGCTTCTGCCCCGGGAACCAGCAACAGTCCCGAAGTCCCCTTGGTGACGGGAATTTCCAGTGAAGTTACCGCTTTGCCCATCATGGGACCGCCGCTTATAATTTTCCCGGTGTCATCCGGCAGACCTCCGGCAGCCTCCAACAGTTCGGAAGCTGGCGTACCAATCCGCACTTTAAAATTGGAGGGCTGTTTGACCGATTTGCCCGTCACGGTGACAACCCGCTCGAAAAGCGGTTTGTTTTTCTGAACGGCTTCGTAAACGGCAAAAGCAGTTCCCACATTGCTCACCACACAGCCAACGGCAATGGGCAAAGCTCCCGAGGGGACCTCTTTCCCGGTAACCGCTTTGATCAGCTGTTTTTCCCCGCCCTGCGGATATTTCACCTTCAGCGGGGTGATGCTGATCGCAGGATAGGCGGCCACTTTTTCCTTCAGCAGCCGGATGGCGTCGGGTTTATTATTTTCGATACCGATAACGGCTTTTTCTACGTTGAGCGCTTTCATCAGCAGCCGGGTGCCCACCACTATTTCATCGGCTTTCTCCAGCATCAGGCGATGGTCGGAAGTGAGGTACGGTTCGCATTCCACCCCGTTGATGATCAGCAGGCCGGCTTTCATCCCTTTGGGCGGCACCAGCTTTACGTGGGTCGGGAAGGTGGCTCCCCCCATTCCCACAATGCCGGCTTCCTTGATCTTCTGGATAATCTCTTCGCCGGTAAAGGAAAAGTCATTAACCAGCGTTTCCGAGCGGTCGATGGTCTCCAGCCATTCGTCGCCTTCCACGTCGATCACAATCCCCTGTTTGGCATATCCCGACGCATCGGGAATCAGGTCAATTTTTTTAACAGTCCCGGAGACCGACGAGTGGATATTAACCGATACAAAGCCGTTGCTCTGCGCAATCACCTGACCGGTTTTTACCTTATCGCCCTTTTTTACGACGGGTGCAGCCGGGGCTCCAATATGCTGGCCAACCGGGATAAATGCAGTTTTTGGCAAGGCAAGCGCCTCAATTTCACGACCGGAAGAAAATTTATTCTCTGCCGGGTGTACTCCGCCAATTTTGAATGTTTTTAACACGTTCTTCGGAATTTATTGGTTGACAGTTGTAGATTCGGTTGTCTCTTTCTGGATTTTCCGCGGAGGGAAATTGACTTCGATAATGGCATTGGTGGGGCAAACCGACACGCACTTGCGGCACAGTTTACATTTATCGGAGTCGATAAAGGCCAGGTTGTTGGCTATGGTAATGGCATCGTAGGCACACTCTTTTTCGCACTTGCTGCATCCGATACAGGCTACCTGGCAGGCTTTCCGCGCCTGACCGCCTTTGTCTTCGTTGCGGCAGGCCACATATATTTTGCGCTCTTTCGGGAATTTTTTCCGCAGTTCGATGAGCATTTTCGGGCAGGCTTCCACACAGGCGCCGCAGGCCACACACTTTTCGTCGATGACCTCCGGAAGGCCGGTGACCGGGTTCATATGGATGGCGTCGAAGTCGCAGACCACCACGCAGTCGCCAAAACCAAGGCACCCGTACTGGCAATCGGTTTCGCCGCTGTAGAGCGATGAGGCGATGGCACAGGTGGTGGCGCCGTCGAAATTGCTGGTCTTCGGACGGTATTCGCACGTGCCGTTGCAGCGCACCACCGCTACCCGCGGATCTTTTTTAACCGCTTCGAGCCCAAGGATACCGGCAACTCCCGACATACACTCATTTCCTCCAACCGGGCAAAAAAGGTTACTCAAATCGTTTTCCTTTACACAAGCTTCGGCAAAAGCCCGGCAGCCGGCATGGCCACAACCGCCGCAATTGGCGCCCGGAAGCGCTGCTTCCACCTGGTCGATACGCGGATCTTCGTAAACTTTAAATTTTTGCGCCACAAAATAGAGAACTACCGCCGACAAAGTGCCGATCGCACTCAGCGTAATAACGGTATAAACAATTGTAATGCTCATATTCAGATGGTTTCTTCAATTTCAAACTTAAATACTTTCTTCAGACGCCCGCGAAACAGATAGAGAATCGCATAATAGGGCACCAGGACCGCCAGGGCAAGCAGTCCGCTCAATATCTCGTTTCCGGTAATTGCCGACGCAATGACCAGCGTGGAAAACAAAACGATAAACGGAAGCAGGTACCCCAGAAAAAGGGCCTTGAAACCCGACGATTCACGAAAGATAACGGTAACCGGCTGGCCAACCGTGTAGTTCTTGCTGAAACGGCTGATCTCAATCTCTTTTTCCTGCATATCGGCCACCGAACAGGCGCCGCCGGCATGGCAGCCGGAGCAGGCCGACTGGTTGACGATTGTTACAATGAGGGAAGTAGACGTAATCTTTTTAACGATACCGGTATGTCTTAACAACTCCATAGTCCTCCTCAAAAACTGAGGCACAAATCTAAGTATTTAGATGTTTTTTATTCACCTTCTTTGCTCATTTTTATCCCCGGTGAGCTTATTTAAAGGTATTCTATTTTAGAAAACAGCGGCCGTCAACAACAATAAACCATCAATAAAACAGACTATTAGCCACTCAATCCTATCTTTTCACTGGGATATTTTCCAACAGCGGTTGTCCGTTCCGCAGCCGGTGCAACCGTCCGGAAATTTCTCCGGACAAACCGCAAAACGACCCGTTTTTCCCCTGGAAATGAAAATAATCACGTCGCGCAAGGCTTTTCTCCCAACCGAACCCTTACTTTTGCAGCTGAAACTATCGAAACTATGGACCTGCAGTTTATTCTTCCGGGATTTCGCGAAGCCGACCAGCTGAAAAAGAACATCCGAAAGCTTGACCATTACGACCCGCTGTTGTCGATCATCAAGGAACGGTTTCAGCTTGAAGTGACCAACCACCTGACCTCTCTGAAAGAGGGCGCCGCCTTTGCCGAGAAACGTCTGCTGCCCGACCGGGAAAACGGCAACGGAAAACCCGCGGTAATTTCGGGCAAGGAGACTTACCTGGAAATGGGCAAACAGCACGCTGTGACCTTTTTTCTGTTCGACCTGGCGCGCACGGAAATAACCACCGAAAGTATCCGGCTGCTCTATGAAATCCTTTACGAAAGCAACGAATTCCGCAGTTCCGAAATTTCATTTTTCAACCAAAGCGGCGAAAAACAGGAGGCGCCCAACCACCGTGAGATATCCGAACTGGTCCGCAAAATGGTGGACGACTACCAAAAGGTACAGCAACAGACCCATCCGCTGTTGGCCGCCTCGTTTCTGCACCAGCAGTTTACGGCCATTCAACCGTTTGATGATGCCAACGGCCGGATTGGCCGCCTGCTGCTCAATGTGGCGCTGATGCAAAACGACTTCCTGCCGATCCTGATCCTTCCGGGAGAAAAAGAGGACTACTACGAACGGCTGGAAAAAGCCGACAAAGGCGACCTGGCCCCGTTTGCCGAATTCATCACCCAAAAGGAAATCGACACCCTCGAAGATTTCTCCAACAGTCCCGAATATCTTTCCATCCTCGGAAAATATGAACTGGAACAGCAGCTCAAACAGGTGCAGGGAAGCGAAAAGTGCATCGTACTCACCGAAGACAGCCAAACCGGCGGACTGCTGCAAATCATCCTCGAGTCGTCGGGATTCCGGATCAACGAAACCAACATCATCTCTTACGAAGGATGTTCGAAACTCGACTCGGCCAACCTCTTCTCCATTTTTGTAAAAGAGAAGATGCCGCACGTCAAAATTATCGTTCACCGCGACCGCGACTACCTGACCGACGCCGAAATCGACCGGTTGCGCTCGCAGTTTCAGCGCATCAGCGTCAACTTTTTTGTCACGCGGGGCACCGATATCGAGAGCCACTTCCTCAACGCCGCCCACATCCGGGCGTGCCATCCCGAAATCACCACCCAAAAAGCCCGGCAGCTGATTAACGACACCCTGCACGAGATCATGCCGGTTTCGATCGAATACCTGCGGAAAAAAGAGTTTGGAAACAACCGCCCCGAAATATATTCGCACCTGAACAAGGCGATTAACGACCTGGTACAAAACAGCCTGTTCCGGTTTACCCATGGTAAAACGGCGCTGCGCCTGCTGAAAACCAAATTACAGCGACAGGTGCGGGGAGCGGTCCGCATTGAAAAGCCATCCAGATTTTTGTGTGACGAGCGGCTGGAGAAGATTGCCCGCTCCATTTGGGGAAGTTAAAACAGCAACGTTACCGTTCCCTGCTGGCGGTGTTTTTTATCCCGGAAATCCAAATAAGTAACCACCCAGGTATAAACCCCCGGCGGGGCAAAATTGCCGTTTTTCATCCGGCCGTCCCAGCCGGTTTCGGGGGTACTGCTTTCAAAAACCACTTCTCCCCAGCGGTTAAACACCAGCAGCTGAAAACCTTCTGCTTTGATTCCGGTCGAATTCAGCCGGAACTCACGGTCTTCCGCTTTCGGACTGTTGGGTGAAAAAGCTGTCGGCGGAAAAAGTCTGTCGAAAGCCACCACTACCTCGCGCGAGGTGGTGTCGGAGCAGCCCCAGTCGTTAACTGCGGTCAGCAATACCCGGAAAAGCCCCATCTCCTTAAACCGGTGCGACGGCGAAACATCGGTGAGCAGCCCCGTCTGGTCATTAAAGTCCCAGGTGTAATGCTGGGCATTTTCACTTTTATTCTCAAACGCTACCAGTGGATTGCTGATGAGCGCCACCGGCGGTTTGGCAATAAATGCGGCCCGGGGAACCGGGAAAACCTGCACCGCATCGGGCACCAGCATCGTGTCGGCACAACCGGTGGTGGACGAAGCGGCAACTACCCGCAACGCATAACGCTGATCGGGAAGCCGCAACAGCGGACGAAAATCGGAGCCTGTCCCCGACTGGTCGCTGCCCAGCATCCAGTTGTACGTAACCTGGTCGGTAAGATCCAGCGGTGTAACAGCCGCATGAACTTCGAGGGGCGGACAGCCGGCCGTGTTGTCCATCGACAGTTCAAATACCGGCCGGCGCTTCAGGTCGGCACGGAACTCCTGCGACCGGCAGCCAAACTCCGACTCCACCGAAACCCCCAGCGAAACAACCGGCCCCGACCGGCGGTGAAAAACCAGCGGGCCGCTGCTGTTGCCGGGATCCTGCAAAATTTCCGGAGCAGGGATATCGGCCAGGTTCCACAGGTATTTGTCGCGGGCGGTTCCCGAACCACGGTAATTCACCCGGAAAGTATCGCCGTAACAAACCGCCGGATCCAGGTCCAAGCCCACCGACGGAATCGGATGGACCGTCACGGCTTTTTCCAGGATGCCGGTATTTTCGCATCCCTCCTCAGACACCACCCGCAAAGTGACATCGTAAACAGCATCTTGCACCGACGGGTTCCGGTAAATATTCACCGGATTTTGCAGAGAAGAGCTGTTGCCATCGCCAAAATCCCACGACCAGCCGGCAATCGACTCGGTGGCCCGGTGGCCGAACGGCACCTGAAGCGGAGTGCAGCCCTCGGTGGTTTCAGACCAGAATTCGAGCAACGGCGTTACACTCACCGGGGTAAACGTGGTAGCGACACAGCCCTGTTCGTCGACTTTTAACCCCACCTGCCGGTTGAAAATCCCTACTCCCAGCGGAATGGTATCGACCTCCAGGTTAATGCCCGACGAATAGACGGTGTCGTTGGAAAACCAGTAAAACAGGGCGTCATTTTCGCGTTCGCCGACATATTTTACCTGCAGGTTGTACCCTTTGCAGGTGGTCGAGTCGAGACTGAACCGGGCGGTGGGCTGGTGGCGGAAAGCAATTTGCAACGTGTCGTCGAAGCGGCAGCCATCCCGGTTGGTCAGCTGCAGCCCGAAACGGTAATCCCCGAACTGCGGGGCCGTAATCACCGGCGATCCGGTGGCTGCATCGGCAACCTGCACCCCCGGCTCCAGCGCATGCAGCAACGAGGTGCCTTCGGAAAGTGAATATTCGAGCCGCTGGCTTTTACTGCCGCACACCAGGGTATCCAGCTTCCGGAAAGTAACGCCGGGCGGCAGGCTGTTTTCCACCTGCGTGGTATCGGTCAGCTGACAATATTGATTGGTAAGGCGAACGGTGTAACGCCCCGCCTGCGAAACCGTAATGTTGCGGACAGTATCGCCGCTGCTCCAGCGATAGCGGAGATGGTCGCCGGGGTCGAGGGTGACTGTTCCGCCCAGGCAGAGCGGGGTCCGGTCGGCCAGCTGGCTCACCGGCAGCGGGTTTACCGTCACCGTAAAGTCGGCGGTGTCGGCACAAAAAAAGCCCAGGGTTCCCACGGCCCGGTAGGTGGTTGTGGTTTGCGGAGTAACCACCGGATTGGAAGCGGTTGCTGAAGAGATATCCTGCGCCGGCGTCCACAGATAGGTGTAATCCGAAGCTTTCAGATTCAGTGTCACCTTTTCACCCTGGCAAATGGTAAAATCGCGCTTGTCGGAGAAGGCAATTTTGTGCACATCCAGCCTCACGCTGGCAGAAAGGCGCGGTTTGGTATCTTCGAGGCCGCCAAACTCCACAATAAATCCCTGCGAGTAATAATATTGACTGTTCGGGCCATCGCTGATGTTGGGCAGGTCATTCCACGAACGGGGGATTGAGGAGGGATTCATGTTGATATGCCCGTAATCTTCCCCGACGCCCCACGATTTTTGAGTATTGTTGGGTTCTCCGTCATTCCAGTAGCTGAACATGCCGTTCACCGCATGCCCCGCGTAGTTGCCCTGCCAGAACTGTTGTCCGGCTTCCGGACCGGTAACCCACTTCCAGACCCCTTCGTTTTCGGCATCCGAAGCGCCGATCCAGCCGATTCCACTCAGTTTGGTCCAGATAAAATCATTTTCTTCCCTGGAAGTAATGGTAGCCAGGTATCCTTTCAACCCGTTGTAAGACATTTTTTCGGCCGAGTCGCGCGCCTGGGTCCAGTAGATGCCGGTCTTTTTAACATACTTGTAGAAATGCTGGGTCGCCGGCAGGTAGTCGGCATCGCTCAGGCTGACCGACAACGAACGCGACAACAAGGTGGGCACCTGTGCCAGGTTCTCATAATAGACATCGCGCACGGCCTGGGTGTACTCAGCCGCCGTTCCTTTTCCGCGGAGCGTCAGCGTGCCGGAATTGTTGTCCCAGGTTGCGGTTATCTTCGCCGAACCTTTGTAAATAAGGGTATCCTCCCCTTTTTTGAAATTGGAAGCAAAGGAGACCTTAATTCCGTCATTGGGCTGGTCGAGGTCGCGCCCTTCAATAAAAACCTGCGGCGCGACCGGCAGCTTACCCCGGCAGTAGGAAGCCGTATATTCTCCTTCGGGGATATTAAAAATTTCAAGCTTCTGGGCCGGCTGCGAAAAAGCGGCAAAAATCCGGAACACCCCGGCTGTCAGCAATATCCAGCGGCCCATTCAGCAATGTTCTATTTTCGGCCCGAAAAATATTTCATAAACTGCGACCGCTCGTACATCATCGGATCAGGAATATTCCGGTAGGAAAGTCTTCCGCGGAATTCGTCGAGATGGCGGAAGTTCCGTTTTTTCATAAAATCCTGCAGGTCGCCGATGATTTGCGGAATGATGGCAGCGCCGTTGATATAAATCGTGGAGCAAAGCTGGGTAACCTGTGCGCCGGCCAGCAGCTGTTTGATCACCGACGGGCCGTCGTGGATGCCGGTGGATGCGGCTATTTCGAGATTGGGGACCAGCGAAGAGACCAGTCCGACCCACCGCAAAGAGCGGCGCAATTCGGCCGGCGAGCTCATCACTTCAGAAGCGCTCAGCTCAAGGGTATCCAGGTTGATGTCGGGTTCATAAAACCGGTTGAACATGACCACGCCGGCGGCACCGTTGGCTTTCAGCTTTTCGGCCATGGCCACGATGTTGCTGAAATGGCTTCCGATTTTTACCGAAACCGGAATCTTCACTTTCGAGCGTACCTGAGCCAGCAGGTCGATATAGAGCTGTTCAACCATGCCGGGGCGCTGGTGACGATCGGTTGGCAGATAGAACACGTTCAGTTCGAGAGCGTCGGCGCCGGCCTCCTCCAGCTCGTGGGCAAACGACGTCCACTCGGCCGGCGAAATGCAGTTGATACTGGCGATTACCGGAAGCGAAGTCTGTTTCTTCACCTCGCCCACCAGCTCCACCTGTTTCACAATCGAATTGTTGCGCAGGTAGTTGCGGATATAATCTTCGGCCTCGGGATAGGTCGTATTGTGCGGGTCGCGGGTGAGCAGGTCGCCCACTTCGTTGTTGATCTGCTCTTCGAAAATTGATTTCAGCACCACCGCGCCAATGCCGGCATTCTCAAGTTCCTTGATTTTTTCTATCGATCCGGTAAGCCCCGAACTGGCGGCCACCAGCGGATTTTTCAATTTCAATCCCAGGTAAGTGGTTTCCAGATTTGCCATAATTTTCAGTAAAAAAGTGTAAAGCCAAAAATAAAAAGTAAAATTCAAAAGAGGCCGCTCTTTCCAATTTCTTTTCCGTCATTCCACAGTTTGCTGCCTGCAACCGTTAACAGACAGAAATCAAAGGTATTGCCGCTCGCCAAAAATGGTGCTCCCGATCCGGACGAGGGTACTCCCCTCCTCCACGGCCACCAGGTAATCGTCGGACATGCCCATTGAGATTTCCCGAAAATGGGTATCCTCCGAAAAGAACTCCTCCTTCAGCAGATCAAAAATATTTTTCAGCTGCCGGAATTCGCGCCGGACCACCTCCCGATCGTCGGTAAAAGTGGCCATTCCCATCACACCGCTGATTTGGACATGGTTCAATGCGTTAAACTCTCCGGAACGGAGCAGGTCGCGGGCCTCCTCGGGCGACATGCCGAACTTGGTTGTTTCCGCAGCAATATGAAACTGGAGCAGGCACCGGATCGTCCGCTGGTTTTTGGCGGCTTCGCGGTCGATCACCTCGAGCAGTTTCAGCGAATCGACCGAGTGGATCAGCGACACAAACGGGGCGATGTATTTGACCTTGTTGCGCTGCAGATGTCCGATAAAATGCCACTCGACATCGGCCGGAAGCAGCGGCTGCTTGGCAGTCAGTTCCTGTACTTTGTTTTCCCCAAAAGCGCGTTGTCCGGCCTGGTACGCCTGCAAAATATCGTCAACCGGCTTGGTTTTCGATACCGCCACCAGCTTCACCTGCGGCGGCAGCGTCTCGCTGACACGACGGATATTTTCACCAATTCCCATTTCTATTGCATTAAAACCCTTCAAAAATAGGGAAAATAAAGGCAATCCCGAAAAACGAAAAAAACATCTCTGGCAGAGAGGGATCTTCTCAGATGTGCGGGATTCAAAAAAACAATTTTCAGGATTTTGGGGGTCAAAATTTACCTTTTGCACATAGAATGTACTTTTTAAAACCTTATTAACCCTGCCCCTGGATAAATTTATGCGACCAAATCAAAGACTCAGTTTTATATCCGACCTGATCAATCAAAACAATGTAGCACACACTTTAAAAATCACGATCATGAAAAAAAACATCCTTTTTCTCACGGCCATCTTTTTGACAGTTACAGCTCTCAATGCCCAAATCGTTGCTTTGCATCAAACGGGCAGCGTAAAGCTTTTCAACGGAACCAATGCTTT
This sequence comes from Prolixibacteraceae bacterium, assembly GCA_029975525.1. Taxonomy (GTDB): domain Bacteria; phylum Bacteroidota; class Bacteroidia; order Bacteroidales; family Prolixibacteraceae; genus UBA1413. Next base: position 12,132 of record JARKOX010000229.1, read on the forward strand.
TGTGAGCGCATGCAATACGGCTGTCGCTGGTGATACCATTTACCTCACGGGGAATGGTTTTGACGCCAATGTTATCTTAGACAAAAAATTGTTTATTTACGGCACAGGACACTATGTCGACTCTACATCAGCCACCGGTAAGACCACTCTCGCAGGCAACATTACGCTCAACGAAAATGCCGATGGCTTTCACCTGGAAGGGATTACCCTTACTGGAAAAGTAAGTACCACCTATAACCATTCGGTAAATAATGTGATTATAAGATATTGTCATATAATAGGCAGTATTGAAATAATCGGTGACAGAAGCAATCCTGCTGCCAACCTGACATTAACGAGTAATATACTGGGCTATGTTGAATTGCAAAACGCTCAAAATGTTTTGATTTCAAACAACATTATAAAAC
>JARKOX010000251.1 GCA_029975525.1 Prolixibacteraceae bacterium
AGTCAGGCAAGATGCCGTTTAAATAATCAGCATGGCATCGCCGTAGGTACCAAAACGGTAATCTTTCTTCAGTGCAATTTTGTAGGCCTCCATCAAAAAGTCGTATCCGGCAAAAGCCGAAGCCATCATCAGCAACGTGGACAAGGGCAGGTGAAAATTGGTGATCATGCGGTTGGCCACACTGAATTCGTAGGGAGGAAAAATAAATTTATTGGTCCACCCTTCAAACGGTTTGAGATGTCCCTGTGTGGAGACTGTACTTTCGAGGGTACGCATCACAGTGGTTCCGACGGCGCAAACATTTTTCCGCTCCTCTTTGGCCTGGTTTACCAGCCGGCAGGCCTCTTCGGAAACCCAAATCTGCTCCGAATCCATTTTATGCTTGGTAAGGTCTTCCACATCAACGCTGCGGAAATTCCCCAGTCCGACATGCAACGTTACATAGGCAAAATTGACGCCGGCGATTTCGAACCTTTTCATCAGCTCGCGGCTAAAATGCAAACCGGCGGTGGGGGCCGCCACAGCACCTTCGTTACGGGCAAAAATCGTCTGGTAACGATCTTTGTCTTCGGGCTGTACCGGACGGTTGATAAATTTGGGCAGCGGTGTTTCGCCCAGACTGTACAACGTTTTCTTAAATTCATCATACGATCCGTCGAACAGGAAGCGGAGCGTTCTGCCGCGCGAAGTGGTATTGTCGATCACCTCGGCAACCAGCAGGTCATCTTCCCCGAAGTAGAGTTTGTTTCCAATCCTGATTTTCCGGGCCGGATCAACCAACACATCCCACAAGCGTTGTTCACGGTTCAGTTCGCGGAGTAAAAAAACCTCAATTTCAGCGCCGGTTTTTTCTTTGTTCCCGTAAAGCCGGGCCGGAAAAACCTTTGTGTCGTTGAAAACCAACACGTCCTTGTCTTCAAAATATCCAAGTACGTCCTTAAACACGCGGTGTTCAATCGTCCCTTTTTCCCGATCGAGTACCATCAGCTTCGATTCATCACGATTTTCCGCCGGATGGAGTGCAATACGGTCGTCAGGTAACTTGTACTTAAACTTGGATAACTTCATTTCTGCCATTTTATCTGGAAACTTTAAAGATTAGACAATCAATTTTCTGCCTCTGAATTCATGTACGCCAGGAATTCGTCGATGGAAAACGCCTCTTCTACGGAAAAATGGCCACTTCGGGTTCGTTGCAGGCCGGTTAAATATGCGCCTGCCCCCAAAGCTTCTCCCAAATCGCGGGCAAGCGCCCGAATGTAGGTCCCTTTTCCGCAGGTAACACGAATAACCATTTGCGGCATTTCTAACGATATCAGCTCAATCGAGCTAATAACAACTTCTTTCGGATTTAGTTTCAGGTCGCTTCCCTTGCGGGCATAATCGTAAGCCCTTTTCCCATCCACTTTGACAGCTGAAAACACCGGAGGAACCTGCTGAGTAACCCCCACAAACTGGCGGAGGGTTTTTTCAATCAATTCCCGGTCGATATGATCAGTTGCAAACTGCTCATCCTCTTCTGTTTCCAAATCGTAGGAAGGTGTCGTGGCGCCGATTTTCAACGTGGCAATATACTCTTTCTCCTCGGCCTGCAGTGCGTCGATCTGTTTGGTGGCACCACCGGTGCAAAGCACCATTAATCCGCTGGCCAGGGGATCGAGCGTTCCGGCATGACCCACTTTAAGTTTTTTTACCTTCAACTTCCTGCTCAGCGAATTCCTGACTTTCCGGACCAAATCAAACGAGGTCCAGCCCAAAGGTTTATCGAACAATAAAACTTCACCTTTCTGGAAATCATACGCCCTGGCAGGTTCATTAATTTGCAATGATCTTATTTTCAGTATTTTAAAGTGTGAGTCCTGATTTTCAGGCTGCAAAGATAGCAATAACGCCCACAATAAAACAATAAATCGAGAAATAAATTAGTTTTCCGCGACTTACCAGCCGAATCATCCAACGACAGGCGATCAATCCGGAGACAAATGCCGTCACAAACCCAATTAAAAGCGGAACCGCTCCAACCTCACTATCCATCCGAAACCCGCTTTTTAACAAATCGAGCATTACGGCACCCGCAATGGGCAGCAAAACCATCAGAAAAGAGAAGCGGGCCGTCTCTTTCCGGTCGTTTTGCAGCAGCAAACCGGTCGCAATAGTGGCGCCGCTGCGCGAAATTCCGGGAAGGACCGCCACTGCCTGCGCCAATCCGATGAGAAGGGAATCGGCAAAGCCAATCTTTTTCCCGTCCACTTTTTTCCGGAAATGGGCAAAAAGGAGCAAAGTGGCTGTTACCAGCAAACAGCTGCCCACCAGCAACAAATTCTCGTTGAACAGCTCTCCGACTTCGTCGTGAAAGAACAGCCCGACAATGGCAACCGGAACAGCAGACAACAGCAACAACACCACATACCGTGCGTGTTCGTCCCAGCGGAATTTCAGGGCGGAGGTTGCCAGCTGGGCAACGTCGCTGCGAAAAACCACCAGGGTGCTCAACACTGTGGCGGCGTGTACCACTACCGTAAAAAGAAGATTGTCGTGATTTTGAACATGCAGGAAATGATGCCCCAATTCGAGGTGTCCGCTGGAACTAACCGGCAAAAATTCAGTCAACCCCTGAATCAGCCCCAGCAAAAAAGCTTGAAATTCAGTCATTCGTGTATCAGGAAAGTATTATTGCCCGTCAGATTTGGGCTTTTTCATAATGGCATAAATCTCGAAACCAAACCCGACCAGCAACAACAGGGGAGCCAGCGTAATCCGGCGGAAACTGAAGACTTCCGGATTAAAAACATTGGGATCTTCACTTTTGCCCCCAATCATCAGGATGAATCCTATCACAATGATAACAAAGCCGATGGCCATCAGCCTGTAATTCTCCCTGCCCAGTGCAAAACCGGCCTGTCCGGTAGTTTCTTTCTCTTTTTTTGCCATTTTTAAAACGAATTGAGGTTCAAAGATAGCGTAATTTAGTAAAACAGTTCGTCGAATTTCAATTTAAGAAATTTGTTGACGGCAATCCGGGTGGAGAGCCACGAAAGAATAACTCCCAACACAAAAACCGTCAGAAAAACGATTCCGAGCATGCGCAAATCTTCCAGATCGACCACTCCGCTCAACTCCTTTTCGTAGGTAAACATCAGGCCGGCCAGTAATGCGTTGGAGAAAAAGGCCCCGTAAACCCCAAACAGGATGCTTTTCCGCACAAAAGGGCGGCGCACAAACTTCCGGGTAGCCCCCACCAGCAGCATATTGTTGATGATAAACCGTTGCGAATAGATGGAAATACGAATCGTATTGTTGATGAGCATCACAAACACAAAAAGCATCAACCCGCTGAACACCAGCAAGAAGAAACCGACCTTCTGCACATTGTCGTTGATGACCGAAACCAGGCTGCGCTGATAAAAAACTTCCTTTACCTGGGGGAAACTGAGGAGATCTTTTTCCAGTACGGCCAGACTGTCGGAACTGGTGTAGGGAGCAAACAACTTTACTTCAATAGATGAAAAAAGCGGATTAAACCCCAGAAACCCGGTAAAATCTTCGCCCAGCTCTTTCGTCAGCTCCTGGGCAGCCTGCTCTTTGTCGATGTAGCGGGTCTCCTTCACAAAAGGGGCGACACTGAGTTTTCGTTGCAGCTGTTTCACTTCCGCTTCGCGCAGGTCGTCGTGAAGCACCAGGGTAAACCCGATCTTTTCGCGCACATATTCCGACAACCTTCCGGCGTTGAGAAGGATCAGCACCAGCAGCCCCAGCAGAAACAAGACCAACGTAATACTCACGGTTGAAGTAACATACGACGTAAATATTCGTTTTTTCAGTCTTTTGGGTTTTTGCTTGCTCATGCCGTTTTTTGTAAACTTTCAGATGGTTAACAAAAATAACTATTTTTCTGAGGAATCATCAATCCCTGCGAATCCTTGCGCCACAATTTTCAACGGTTTCAGCCGCTCAGGCTACTGCCCGAAATAGCGGTTGTTGAACTGCTCACGGATCAGCTCCTTCACCTCCTCCATCTCTACCGGGCGTCCCAGCTCCTGCTGCAGCGAGGTGACGGCCGACGAGGCAAATCCACACGGATTGATGTAGTTAAAATAACGCAAATCGGTGTTGAGGTTCAACGCAAAACCGTGCATGGTCACAAACCGGCTCACCCGAACGCCAATTGCGCAAATTTTCCGGGCCCTGACTTTGTGGCCGGCATCTACCCAGACGCCCGTGGCCCCCTCGCGGCGACCGCAATCCAGGCCGTAAACCGCCATCGTGCCAATAATGGCATCCTCCATTTTCTCAATATATTCACGGATTCCGATGCCAAACCACTCCAGGTCGATAATGGGATATCCCACCAGCTGTCCCGGCCCGTGGTAGGTAATGTCGCCGCCGCGGTTGATTTTATAAAAGGTAGCTTCTATTTTTTTCAGAAAATCGGCGTGGATCAGCATATTACTCTCATCGCCGCTTTTGCCCAGCGTGTACACGTGGGGGTGTTCGACCAACAAAAAGTAGTTTTGCGGAACCGGTTTTCCGGTTTCCCGCTTTTGATCAATCACCTGTGCCAGCAACTCCTCCTGATAGTCCCAGCACACTTTGTAATCTTTCGACCCGAGGTCGACAAAATTGAAACCGCTCATATTTTTCACCTTTTCGAAATGATTTTTTCCAACAAGGTACCGTTACCTGACCGGTCAGGCGTTTACATGTTCTTCGGCGCGGTAGGATGAACGTACCAGCGGACTACTTTCCACAAAACGGAACCCTTTTTCGAGGCCGATTTTCCGATAGTCGGCAAACTCCTCCGGCGTTATATATTCCACCACCGGCATGTGGGTGGCTGTCGGGGCGAGATACTGCCCGATGGTCATCACTTTGCAACCGGCCTCCAGCAGGTCGTCCATGGTTTGCAGCACCTCGTCGCGGGTTTCGCCCAGCCCGAGCATAATCCCCGATTTGGCGACAAGTCCCGATGCCGAAATATAACGGACCACCTCCAGGCTGCGACGGTATTTCGAGGCAAACCTGACAAAGGGCGTAAGCCGCTCCACCGTTTCCAGGTTGTGTGAAATAACCTCGGGACGGGCATCGATAACCTGCTGGATCAGTTCGGTTTTTCCCCGAAAATCGGGAATCAGCACCTCGATCCGGGTTTCGGGATTCACCCGTTTCACCTCCCGGATGGTACGCGCCCAGATGCCGGCGCCCTGGTCATCCAGGTCGTCGCGGTCAACCGAAGTGATCACACAATGTTTCACCCCCATGAGGCGCACCGACTCGGCAATCTTTTCGGGCTCCAGTTCGTCGGGAGGAAGCGGCCGGCCCGACTTCACGGCACAAAACTTACACCGGCGCGTGCAGATGTCGCCCAGGATCATAAAGGTGGCTGTACCGCGGTTCCAGCATTCGCCAATGTTCGGACAATTACCGCTGGTACAGATGGTATGTAAACCGTGCCGCTCCACCAGGTTCTTGATCTTCGAATAGCTTTCGCCTTTGGGCATTTTCATCTTCATCCACCCCGGGAGCCGCTGACGTTCTTTTAAATCGTGAGCCATAATCAGAGTATTTTCTGCAAAAGTAGCTTTTCCGGCCAAATAAAGATGGTTTTATCTTTTAAAGAACGGTTAACCTTTCGGGTAAAAAAACTCCCCGCGGCAGAACAGGCCGGCAGCCCGGCAAACCTCTCCGGAATGAGGCCCCGGAAAACATCTTCCGCCGAAAAACCGTTGTTCGGTAGAGAGTGTTATTTTTGCGTAAATTGCTGCGGAATTTGTTTTATGAAGAAACTTCTATTGCTGCTTTTGCTGTTTGGCGGGATATTTTCCGCTGCCGGGCAGGTCCAGATCGACCAGACCACGGCGCAACTGGCTATGAAATATTACAACAGCCGCGATTTTGAAAAGGCAGCCCCGCTCATCCGCGACCTCTACGAAGTCACCAAAAACCGCTCCTATTTCCGCATGTATCTCGACTGCCTGGCAATGACCGGTCGGTATGGCGATGCCGAAAATGAGATCAAAAAAGAGATCCGGAAGACCAAAACCGACCAGGCCGACCTGCAGATTTTCTGGGGTTATCTGCTGAAAATGCAAAAACAGCCGGCGGCGGCTTCCGAAAAATTTACCGAAGCATTGAAGATGCTCCCGCCCAACAAAAGCGCTTACCAGGTTGCGGCCAACACCTTTTTGCAGGTGCAGGAATTTGAAATGGCCGAACGTGTTTATTTGCAGGGACGGGAGGTTTTGCCCGGCGAAAAGTTCCACAACGAGCTGTCGCGCGTTTACTCCTACCTGCGCAATTACGACCAGATGATGGAAGAGCTGCTCAGCCTGGCGCAGCAGGACGAAAGAAACCTGCCGATGGTTCAGAGCACCCTCTCCTCGGCGCTTTACCTGGATGTTGAAAATGGGTTGCGTGATGAATTTAAAAATGTGGTGCTCAAACGTATCCAGGCCGAACCGGCCGTAATGGGATACACCCGCCTGCTCATCTGGTTTTTCCTGCAGGAGAGGCAGTTTCCGGCGGCGCTGCGCCAGGCGGTCGCCCTCGACCGGCGCACCGGCCAGGAAGATCCGCAAATTATTGCCCTGGCGCAAATGGCGCTCAACAACCGCAGCTACTCCGACGCAGCAAACGCTTTCGAATATATCCTGGGCAAAGGAGTTGCCAATCCTTATTACAACCAGGCTTTTACCTATAAACTGCACGCCCGCTACCAGCAGTTTACCGATGAAGAGGCCGCTGACCAGGCCAAAGGAGCGGAGCTGGCCCAACAATTCGACGAAGGGTTGAGCCGGCTGGGCTACACGCAGCCCAATCTTTTCCTGATCCGGGAATATGCCCATTTGCTGGCATTTTACCTCGGAAAAAATCCGGAGGCCATCGCGGTGTTGGAAAAAGGGCTCCAAATCCCGGCGCTGAAACCTTCGGAAAGCGGACAGCTCAAAACCGAACTGGCCGACGTCTACCTGAATGCCGGCGATCCGTGGGAGGCCACCCTGCTCTACTCGCAGGTTATCGATGCCAACCGCAACAATGCACTGGGCGACGAAGTCAAGCTTAAAAAAGCCCGTCTGGGTTACTACCTCGGAAACTTCAGCTGGGCACAGGCACAGCTGGACGTGCTCAAGGCCAGCACCTCGAAACTGACTGCCAACGATGCCATGGAGCTGTCGCTGTTCATCCGCGAAAACAGCGAGGAGTCCGACACAGCCAACCTGGCTTTGCAATATTTTGCCCGGGCCGATTTCCTCTTTTTTCGCAAGCAGGATGCCCAGGCACTGGCCACCCTCGACTCCATCGAAAGCCGCTTCCCCTACCACGCGCTGGTAGATGACCTGCTCTTCCGAAAAGCCAAAATCCTCCTCCATCAAAACAAAGACGAGGAAGCCGTAAAACTGCTGGAACAGATCGTCAAAGATTTCTCCTGGGAATTACTGGCCGACGACGCCCTCTTTTTGCTGGCCGAAACCTGCAACTACCAACTTGGCGACAAAACCCGGGCAGCCGAAGCCTACAAACGGATTTTGTTTGACTACCCCGGGAGTATTTATGTTTCTGAAGCCCGGAAAAAATACCGCGAGCTGACGGGTGAAGCTTCCGAAACCGAAAAACCGGCGGCCAAATTCCCTCCCGAAGAACCGCTTCCACATGAATAAACCGCAGCAAGCCCTGATTTTTGCCGCATCGGCTGTTTTGTGCTGGTCAACCGTGCCGACAGCATTTAAGCTGGCCCTCCGCACCCTTGCGCCGGCGCAGCTCATCTGGATAGCTTCCGGAGTTTCGGTTGTTTTCCTGTTTGGCTACCTGCTGGCCAGCCGCCAGCTCCGTTTGCTGAAAGCCACCTCCGGCAGGGAGTTGCTCCACTCGGCACTACTGGGCGCGCTCAATCCGTTCGTTTATTACCTGGTGTTGCTGAAAGCTTACTCGCTACTGCCAGCCCAGCTGGCCCAGCCGCTCAACATGGTGTGGCCCATTGCGCTGGCGCTGCTTTCAATCCCCCTGCTGAAACAAAAAATTGGCTGGCGCCACTTTTCGGCAATGTTCATCAGTTTTGCAGGAGTCGTGGTAATCTCCTCGCAGGGCGGAATCACCGGGTTCGGCGAGACCAGCTTAACCGGGGTGGCGCTGGCGCTGGGGAGTTCAATACTTTGGGCGCTTTACTGGATCCTGAATGTACGCGACCAGCGGCCCGAAGCCCTGAAACTTTTCCTCGGATTCTGTTTTGGGTTTCTCTACCTCACCCTCACGCTCCTGTTCCTTTCCGGTTTTACCTTCCGGTGGAACGAAAGCACAGCCGCAGCCATTTACACCGGCTTTTTCGAAGTAGGAATTGCCTACCTGCTGTGGATGAAAGCAATGCAGTCGAGCCGGAACAACGCCACCATCGGAAACCTGGTTTTTGCCACACCTTTTATTTCCTTAATTTTCATCTCAATTTTTCTGAAAGAGAAGATTTTTCTCACCACTTTTATCGGCCTGCTGTTGATCGTGGGAGGAATCCTCCTGCAGCAGCTGGCCGAAAAAAAATATCGACATGGAAACCACAACGCTTAAAATACTGGGAATTGACCCGGGCACCAATGTCACCGGCTTCGGACTGGTGCAGGTAGTCAACAAAAAACCGACAATCCTGACAATGGGCATCATTCGTCCCGGAAAATCAGACGACCATTACCAGCGGCTGAAATACCTGCACAAAGAGGCGCTGGTGCTGATTGACCAGTTCCAGCCCGATGTGCTGGCCATTGAAGCGCCGTTTTACGGAAAGAATGTTCAGTCGATGCTGAAACTGGGGCGTGCCCAGGGAGTTATCATGGCAGCGGCCCTTTACCGCGACCTGCCCATCTTCGAATATGCCCCGTTGCTGGTCAAGCAGGCCATTACCGGCATGGGGCGCGCCAGCAAGGAGCAGGTCTCCTATTTTCTGCAAAACATTTTTCATCTGACCGACCTGCCCAAAGAACTGGATGCCACCGACGCCGTGGCCGTAGCCATTTGTCACTTTCTACAACAATCCAGGCCGGTGCATACCCAAGAATACAAAAACTGGGGAGATTTTATCCGCAAAAACCCTGACCGTATCAAATAGAAAAGGACCCTGCCGGGCAGGATCCTTCTTTTCGGGTTAATTGCTATAGAGATATTGCATCGGTTCAAACCTGTAACAGTAGCCGGATACATATCCTAAAAACCGCTGGTTGCCCGGACGTTCTCCTCCGATCTTAATTTCCCCAGGTGATATTTTGTCTGCTCTTGGCTGCACACTGCACATTGCTGTACGCCGATGGAGTTTTCATCCGGTATGCCGTGACTTCAACCGTGCAGGTGGTACCTTCGGAGGGGAAAGTGGTCGTCTGCCAGCCCTGTGACTCTTTTCCGAAAGAGTAGTTATCGGTTGAACTGTTGTAGCTCGGACTGACAAAAAGCAAATCGCCATCGCTGTCGAACATCCGGATAATATACACATCCGCATTGGCAGGTTTGGTCCATTTGACCTCTACCTTGTGGCTGGTATTGCTGTATTGGCAGGTCGTCAAAGCCGGGGGATAAACCCGGTCGGTGTACAATTTGTCGGCCAACACAAGCGACTCGCCCGTGGCAAACGTAGCATTGAACGTATAGTCACCGGTAACCGGCAGCTCTTCGGAATACTGATTTTCGGGGGTCAGCCAGATAAAGTCCTGCTTGTAGCCCAGGTAAGCCTGCAGCGTGTAGGTATTGGTAGGCGCCGAAGTGGCTGCAGCCGTAACCGCCGAAAAATCGGAATAGGAAAACGCATGCAATCCCAATCCATACAGGGTATCCTGTCCTACAATTTTCACCATGAGGTAAGCGTCCCCGTATCCGGTGGGATCGACATCGTTATCAAAACAGGATGTTAAAAAAGGTACCGAAACCAGCAGCGCAAAAGCTGCTTTCAAAAAATTCTTTCTCATTTCAATCAATATTTAATTTTACTGTTTTAGAACTATCCTTTAAGATGGATAAAACGCAAAAGGGTTGCTTGCCGGTGCATTTTTTTTCTAAAAAATATAAAAAATAACTTCATTGATCAGCCCGCCCAAATACCAAACCACTAAAAAACAAAACATTACCCTGGAATATTTTTCTCTTCTGAAAACTACTATTTTTTTACGCAACCGACTCCCGGCCTACACCGGCAGCCATTTACACCGGCCAAAAGCCCGGATTTGCGCTCCTATTTAAAATACAATCAGAAAACATGCACACCTTTGTGGTTCAAATAAAAACAGTATATTTGCGCCACATTTTTCGAAATTAATAAACAGAGCATTATGCCAGTAAAAATGAGATTAACGCGGCATGGCCGCAAACGTTATGCGTTCTACCACATTGTGGTAGCCAACAGCAGGGCGCCACGAGATGGCAGGTACATTGAACGGATTGGCTCGTACAACCCGAACACAAATCCTGCTACGATAGATCTCGATTTCGACAAAGCTTTAACCTGGCTCGAAAATGGCGCGCAACCTACCGACACGGTACGGGCAATTTTGTCGTACAAAGGTGTTCTCTACAAAAAACATCTCCTGGGAGGCGTTAAAAAAGGAGCATTCACGGAAGAAGAAGCCGAACGGCGTTTTGAAGCCTGGATGAATGAAAAATCCGGTAAAATTGAGGCTAAAAAAACACAGTTAAGCACCGAGGCTGACAGCGAGCGCAAAAAACAGCTCGAAGCCGAAGCCAAAGTAAATGCCGACCGTGCAGCTGCCCTTGCGGCCAAAAACGCTGCCGAAGCTGCTGCGAAAGCTGAAGCCGAGGCTGCTGCAAAAGCTGAAGCTGAAGCCGCTACTGCCGCTGAAACCGAAGCCGAAACCGAAGCTCCTGAAGCAGAAACTACTCAGGAAGAAGGCGCCGAGTCTTAAGTTGAAACAAATTTCAACACAATAAAAAAAGCCATCTCAACAACGGGATGGCTTTTTTCATGGGCGCAAACGCCACTTACAAAACGGCTTTCAGCCAGGCAGCTGCCATCAGCTGGCAACCCGCCATCGAGGGATGTACGCCGTCGGCTGCCCAATATTTGGCCGGAGCACGCCGGATAGCTTCGTCAAACACCCGCTGAAACGGAACCCAGGTGGCATTAAACTCCCGGCTCATCTTCTCGGCCACTTCCTGGTACGCTTTTACCGGCGCCACCCACGACTCGTCAACCGCAGTGGTTCCGGGTAAAGCAAACGGCTGGCAAATAACCAGCTGTACATTGGGCAGAGCCGCCTTGGTTTGCTGCAACAACTTCCGGTAATCGGCTTCGTAGATCTCAACCGTTCCGTCATAATTTCCGTTTCGCATGTGCCAGTAATCATTGATTCCGATCAAAATGCTCAGCACGTCGGGTTTCAGGTCGAGGCAATCTTTCTGCCACCGGTCGGCCAGCTGAAACACCTTGTTCCCACTGATTCCGCGGTTATAGACCGAAAGTTGCTGCCCGGCAAAACGCTCCAGAAGACTGGTAGCTGCCACAAAAGCATATCCGGTACCAAACGAAGCACCATTATTGGGAAGTTCTTTGGTTTTTTCACGTCCTGCGTCGGTAATGGAGTCTCCCTGAAACAGAATAACTCCGTTTTTCGGAATCGAAACCGCCTGGCGTTTTTCGGCCGGCAAGGCAGCGGCAATAATCTCCGGGATCACGGCCATGGCCGATGCAGTAACGGCAGTACGTTGAAGAAATTTCCTGCGTGAAAAGTTCATCATATTCAGTTTAAATTAAGTTGACTTATTGGTGTAAATATACAGGTTCCCCTTTAAAACCGGATAGCAAAACAGAAAGCTATTCTTAGAAATGAAACCGAATCTTCCGGTTTCCGGAAAATAAATTTGAAAAGTCACCCTTTATTGCTGCAAAAATAGCGATGGCTGCGTAGAAATTAAACAGTGCAACTATTGCATTTTCAAGCCAGTTAACTTAACTTTGGATACACTGATAATCAAACCAAAAATCCTAAAACAAAAACAATCGTTCTTTGGTAGCCGGCAGGCAAAAATGAAAATTTCCGGGGAGAAAAGTCGAGTGAAAGACTGTTAAGCTTTTGTTCTGTTTTTCAAAAAACAGATGCTTGTTCATTTTTATAATTATGTAGAAAAAGGCTGCAACTTGCAGTTTTCAACAGATTTAAGACCCAAAAGATCATTCCAAAAAAGATATGTTAATAATTTCTCTGTAATAAACGATTAACCGACTTAGCTTGAAAAATCCACCCAAAACACAAACAAGCATCTGAAATACAAAAACTTACAAGACAACCAACCCCCATTTCACCCATTATCTCCGGAAAATATTTCAACAGATGCAAGCTGTTATATCACAAATAATTCCAGTAAATTTGTAAGGATGAGCTTTTCTGGTAAGGGCAAAACACCGGAAAAGTTTTTCAGGTGCGAGAGGCACCCGTGATAATTTTAAATAAAGACATAAAAGGGCAGGTATATTATTGTTGATTTAAACTAAAAGTTGCGGCGGCAAATTGGGTTAGGTTGACATGTGGGCAAGAAGAGGTCTAATTCAGAAAAAAGAGGTAGCGATAAAATTTTACATCAAAAACTTCAACATCAGTTAATGAGCCGGATTACGGCCTCCTGAAAACATTGTAGCCCCGTTAACATTTCCCCTTTCGCAATTCACCATGGGCAAAGGTGTGACATATCGAACCGTGCTGAGGAGCATTATGCTGGTAGTAGGTATTCTCCTTTCATACAACCTGACAGGGAGCAAATCTCGGGGGGAAAGCATCCTTTTTGTTCCATCCCCAAATATTTTTAATGTAAACGACAATTCCCGGTTTGAATTATATTTTTCTTCTCCCTGGCTTTATCATACTAATCCTGAATCTTCAAAACTGCTGGACAGCTACACTGCAATAACCAGCGGCGACTGGAATACCCCTTCAACCTGGGGAGGAGTTGTTCCGACTGTAAACGACGATGTCACCATTCCGACAGGAGTTACTATTACCGTCAACACCCCCTCCTTTTGCAACAATATTGTAATTAACGGAACATTAAGTATCACAGGCAACAACCGTTTACAGGTAAACGGCAACTGGGAAAATTATGGCACTTTTACTCCCGGTACAAATGGAACAATTGAATTTGCCGGCTCTTCAAACATCTCAATCAATGGCAATACAAACTTCGAAGAGTTAATAATCAACAAAGGCAACCTGAATAACACCATCACCATAAACGGCACCAGTACGATAACCAGCGGGGGCAGTCTGACATTTAACAGCGGAAGGATCATTATACCACCAGCAGGCAGCTTCTCAATCAATCCAAGCAACGGCATAACAATACCAGCGCTTGCAGGCATCGAGGTTACGGGAGGCACGTTAAACACCGGCCATTTCACAATCACCAACGAAGGGTTGATCCGTATTTCCTCTGGAACTGCAATTTTTGGCACCAATTCAGGAAATTCGGTGCACACCCAGGGCAAAGGAGCTTTTATCGTTAACGGAGGATCGGTAAACATTGCCGGAAGACTTGAAAGTTCAGCAGCAGGAATACTTAATCCACCAAACGTCCCCTCGGGAATTTCAATTTCAGACGGAACAGTTACACTTTGTACCGTGGGCAATGGTTTAAACAACACGGGATCGCTAAACATAACCTCAAACGGCGATTTCAGTTTTACAGGTGGAACTATTATTTTTCAACAGCCTAGTACAGCAAGCACCGAACTGGACCTGGGATTGATAAGCGGCAGTGGCAACAAATCCATCACAGGAGGAACATTCCAGTTTGGAAATGGGGCAACTCCCCCTAATTCCTATTTTAACATTTCAACTGAAATTCCGCTGTATAATGTAACAACCAGTAACAATGCCAACATTGAATTATCAAAAAACCTTCTTGTAACCAATCAGTTAACCTTTAATGGAAGTAGCCGGCTCTTCCTAAATGGTTTTTCAATCAGAATTCCGGTCAGTGGCACCGGGAATTACAATTTTCCGTTATCCGACAAAATGGGCTCTCCGATCCCGCTATCAGTTAATTTTACCGGCGGATCATTTAACAGCAATGCTTACATTGAACTTAAAACAATTGACAACAAGCATCCCAACAATGCCAATACTTCCAAATACCTGAACCGTTACTGGAACTTAACCATGAGCGGAATCACAAATCCTGCGTACACAATCAACGCAACATTTGCGCCCCAGGATTTAATTAACACCCCAACACGGCTGGTTACATCTGAGTACACCACAAGTTGGACGAAAATAAACAACGCCAATTTGGCTGGAAATACGATTACGTTCAATGAAAACTCAAATAACCTGTTTTTCTCGGCACTGGAAGAGCCCACCATTACCATTACCAATCCCGAGCCAGTTGAAATATGTTCTGCTGCACAAATCACTTTAACCACCTCAAGCACAGCCGACCCGCCAGCAACATATTTATGGAGTTCTGTTCCGGCAGGATTTTCAGGCTCCACTGCAAATATTACCTTAAATGCCCCAACCGTTTTTTCTCTGACAAATTACACTGTAACAATTATCGTAACAGATGGGAATGGCTTAATTGCAAGTGATGATGTTATTGTTACCGTTTTTCCGGATAATACCATTACCCTGACTTCAGCTAACAACAACCAGACTGTCTGTATCAACTCGCCCATTACAAATATTACTTACTCATCTACCGGCGCCACCGGGATTGGAGCGCCCGCCGGACTGCCCGCCGGAGTGACGGCTTCCTGGGCGGCAAACACCATCACCATCAGCGGAACGCCCACCGCTTCAGGAACTTTTAACTATTCCATTCCGCTCACCGGTGGGTGCGGAGCGGTCAACGCTACCGGAACCATCACCGTCAATCCTGTCAACAC
>JARKOX010000253.1 GCA_029975525.1 Prolixibacteraceae bacterium
CCGGATGGATATTGTTGTTTGGTGCAAACTCCGGTTTGTATTGTGGATAACGGCGCCGGTGGCCTGGACAGGGTTGCTGAAATTGGTAAAATTTCGGTAGTTTAGTTATTCGGGGAAGGTTGTGCTTCGCCGGTCGGCAAATCGAAATAAAAAACAGAACCTCCACCTTTGGGACTGGTAACACCAACCTTTCCATCCAGTTTTTCCATGATTCGTTTTACGATCGAAAGCCCCAGTCCGTGCCCCGGGGCGCCTTTGGGAGCCAGCCGCGTGTATTTGTTGAAAAGAGAGGCCTGCTCTTCCTCCGACAACCCGGCTCCGTTGTCTTTGATCCAGAATCGGATAAATCCTGTCTTTAGCGGGTTGGCACCCAATTCGAGCACCGGCGGGGTGCCTCCGTATTTAATGCCATTGCTCAGGTAGTTCACCCACACTTCTTCTACCCAGGGGGCATGTCCGATGGCAACCGGCCATTTTTCCGGTTTCAGGATTTGCGCCTGTTTTTCCGCAATCATGTTGTGCAGGCGGTTTTCGGCTTCGTCAATAATTGCTGCCATGTCGAGCGGCAGCCGGTTCACCTCCTGCTGTCTGACTGAAGCCAGGGTGAGCAGTTCGCGGGTGATATGCAGGGTTTTGTTGGCCGACCGTTCCACCAGGTTGTTGAGGTCCGAAACCGAGTCGTAGTCTTTGTTTGCAAGATATGCTTTCGTCAGGTCACTGGCGGTAACAATGGCGCCCAGGGTGTTCATAATATCGTGGGCAACGGTGTGCGCAAAAGCATCCAGGTCGGCAATCAGCTTCTCGCGGCTGGCAATTCCTTCCTGCAGTTGCCGGTTGGCTTCTCGCAGTGCCTTTTCAGATCTTTTGGCAGCAGTGATGTTGTGAATAATGATCAGTTTGCCGGAAAACTTTTGGTGGTGATCAAACAGGGGGGTGCTGGTCACTTCGTAGTATTTGAGGCGGTTACGGTGTTCAATTGAAATCTCCAGTTTGTTTTCCTTCAGCTTGTCGAGCCCTTTACGCAGATTTTTATACTGCGGAAATGCTTCGTCGAAAGGTTTGCCGAGGTAGGCGTTTTTTTCGACATTCAGAAATTTGTACACCGCCGGGTTGTAATCTTCAATAATTCCCCGGGCATTGGTGACAATAATACCGTCGGAAATAACATCGACCAGCTTATTGCGGGCGATGGGGATCAGGTCGAAGATTTTAAAACGAATCACCCCAAACGATATGACCAGTCCGGTGAAGACAAAGGAGAGCGGTGTCCAGTCGAAGCCGGGTATGGGATTGAGGCGCATGACGTAAATAATATTCCCGAAGATGGGGAAAAAAGATCCGAGCAGGAGAAAAATGATCTGTGATCGGTAATAGGATGAGGGCCGTGAGCTGGAAACGATCAGGTTCGTCAATCCCCCCATCAGCAGAATCAGCGAATAGAACCAGTAGATCCAGAACCAGAAGCCGTGGTTGTAGAAAACCATATTTTTTTGGGGGGCGGCAACTACATCGGTCCAGACCAGCCGATGAGATTCGTTGGTCAGGACCAGCAGGATCGTCAGGACCGGAATAACGGAGAGCAGGACGATTCTGAGCGGAGGAATTCGCTGTTTGTTTTGGCTGAATGCCGTGGTAAACAGGAGATAAAACACCGGCAAAAACGCAATTCCGAAATAGGAAAGTTTTGACCACCAGATTTTAGCCTCCAGCAGAGGGGTGCCAAACTCCATTCCATAGGTAAATGCAAAAATACAGGCCGCTATTTCGAGGTAGATCAGGTATTTGATTCCCGGCGAGGTGCGGTGTTTCCAAAGTGTGAAGATGGTGAAAATTCCTACCGCTACGGTCAGAAACATGAGGTGACTGATCGTCCCGAAATGGTAGCCGATATGGTTGATAAGCATAGTAAACAGGCGGTTTTGCAATCCGGTAGAAAATTAAAATAAAAACAGGAATTTCTTGACAGAGCGGGGGGCTGTTTTCAAAAAAATGATATTTCAGCGCCGGATTTCGGCCGGGTTTGCCGGCCTGCGAAAAAAAAAGACCACACTGCCGGACAATGTGGTCTTCGGTGGAGCTGGCGGGAGTCGAACCCGCGTCCAAACGAGGAAGCAATATGCTTTCTACATGTTTAGTTTTGACTTGGTTTTCGAGAACAGGCCGGCCCAAAACCGCCTACCTGATCCTTAGTTCCTTTATCTCACCGAAAGCCCGGAACTTGCTGCCGGCTATCCTTCAATTGCTGCGCCACTCAACCCGGACGGAAGAAGGCGGGTCCTCCGGAGTGACGTCCCGTCCCGGCGCCTTGCACCGGGATTAAGTGTAACTTACTGAAGTTCGGTTACGCAGCGAGAGCGTAGTTATTTTCGCCAGTTATAATTTGAACGCCAGGATTAACGGGCTGTGCGATCAAGGCCCGACATGCTTACATACCTCTTCTACCCGCTGTCAAAACCGGTCAGCCCCGGTAAAAAAGGATCACAAAGTTACAAATAAAGGCTTCATTTGAGCCTTTGGTCCGCAAAAAATCTTTTGGAGTGCGCAGCGCTGCTAAAAAATTCTCCGGAATTCTTCCGGTAAATCTCAGGCCGTCATTTGGGCGGTGTGAGGCTTTTTTACTTTACTGCCCGGATAAACTTTCAGCGCTTCCTCCAGGATTTTGAGGCAAACGGCCAGGTCTTCCTTTTGCAGCACATAGGCCATGCGCACTTCGTCAACGCCGTAGCCCGGCGTGGTGTAGAAGCCGGAGGCCGGAGCCAGGAACAGCGTCTGGTTGTGGTACTGAAAGTCGGAAAGCAGCCATTTGCAAAAGCGTTCAGCATCGTCGACCGGCAGGCGGACCACCGTATAAAAGGCTCCCATCGGGATGGGCGAATAGACGCCATCGATACGGTTCAGCCCGTCGATCAGGAATTTGCGGCGCTCCACATATTCGTTGTAGTTGTTCAGCATGTACTCTTCATCGGCGTCGAGCGAAGCTTCGGCGGCTATCTGGCCAATCAGCGGCGGACTGAGGCGTGCCTGGCAAAATTTCATCACATTGTTGTGCACCTCTTTGTTTTTCACCACCAGCGCCCCGATTCGCAGGCCGCATTCACTGTACCGTTTCGATACCGAATCGATCAGGATGACATTGTTTTCAATCCCTTCCAGGTGAAATGCCGAAATATAGGGTGCGCCGGTGTAACAAAATTCCCGGTAAACTTCGTCGGAAAAGAGGAACAGGTCGTGTTTTTTAACCAGATCGCGGATTTTGTTCATCTCGTCGCGGGTGTAGAGATAGCCGGTCGGGTTATTGGGATTGCAGATCATCATCCCTTTGGTTTTGGGCGTGATCAGTTTCTCAAACTCTTCTACCGGCGGAAGGGCAAATCCCTCTTCGATGCGGGCCGGAATCGACTTGATCACCGCGCCGGCCACAATGGCAAAAGCGGTGTAATTGGCATAGGCCGGCTCGGGGACAATAATTTCGTCGCCCGGGTCGAGGCAGGCCATAAAAGCAAAAGTAACCGCCTCGCTGCCGCCGCTGGTGATGATAATCTCGTCGGGGCTGACCTCGATTTTGAATTTCCGGTAATAATCTGTCAGCTTTTCCCGAAAGGAGCGGATCCCCTCGCTGGGCGAATATTCCAGGATCTTCCGGTCGATATTTTTGATGGCCGCCAGCGCTTGCGGAGGAGTTGGCAAATCGGGCTGGCCGATGTTCAGATGAAACACCTTTATCCCCCGTGCTTTGGCTTTATCGGCCAGCGGGGCCAGTTTTCGGATGGGTGAATCGGGCATTGCCCCTCCTCGCTTTGAAACTCTTGGCATATGGCTAAATATATATTTTAAAAGGAGGCAAATATACAAGTAACAATCTGAAAACAATACAAGTTGAATTTTTCTAATTCAAAGTTTTATTAAAAAATTAACTTTCAATTTATTAGGAAGTGGCTGGCGCTTTTTGAAATTCATTTTATTATTAAGATTTATCATATTTTGATTTGGTTTTGATGTCTATTTTGGGCCGGACATTTAAAAATTGAAACCATGATTGTAGGTATTCCAAAGGAGATTATGCACGGCGAAAATCGTGTATCTGCCATTCCCGAAACGGTGAAGAAGATGGTTGACGGAGGGGCCAAAGTTTTGTTTGAAAAAGGTGCCGGAGTAGGCTCCCATTATATGGACGAGGCATACGCCGAAGCCGGCGCCATCCTGATAGATGATGTAGAAGAGATTTTTGCCCGGGCCGAGGTTATCCTGAAGGTGAAAGAACCTCTTTTTAATGAAGCGAAAAATAAACATGAACTGGATATGATGCAGGCCGGGCAGTATCTGATTTCATTTATCCACCCGGCATCCCCGTCGAACCACCCGATGGTGAAACAGATGGCTGAAAAAGGGATTATCGGCCTCACCCTCGATGGCATTCCGCGTATCAGTCGGGCGCAGGCAATGGATGCCCTTTCGTCGATGAGCGCTTGTGCCGGATACAAAGGCATGATTATGGGAATCAACGATATCAGCAAGTTTGTTCCCTTTGTGACGAGCGCTGTCGGAAGGCTGAAGCCGGCGACGGTTTTGGTAATCGGGGCCGGAGTTGCCGGACTGCGGGCACTGGCTACCGCCAAAGGATTGGGCGCAATGGTTTATGCCACCGATATCCGTCCGGAGGCTAATAAAAATGCCGAATCGCTGGGGGCTACCATCGTGGAAACCGGCGTTCCGTCGGAAATTGCCGTGAGTCCCGACGGGAAACATGCCAACCAGCTACCCGAAAAATGGCTGGAGGTGGAGCGCGAAAAACTCCGGGATATTGTTTCAAAATCCGATATCATCTTCTGCTCTGCCCTGATTCAGGGGAAAGTAGCGCCGGTTTTGATTACCGAAGAGATGGTGAAATCGATGCAGCCCGGAAGCTGTATTGTCGATATTTCCATCGACCAGGGCGGAAACTGTGAAATTACAACACCCGGTGAAGTGGAAGTAAAACATGGCGTGACCATTCAGGGAATCAAAAATATTCCCGGCATGTTGTCAACCAGTTCTACCATCATGTTTTCAAAAAATATTTACAACCTGCTGGTTTATCTGACAAAAGACGGGAAAATCAACCTGGATTTGTCGGATGAGATCACCTCGTCAATCCTGGTTACCAAAGATGGCGTCATCGTTCATGAAGGTACCCTGGAAGCTATGGGGTTGAAATAGCCGGTGGGAGCCGCATCTGCAATTTAAACGAAGAGATATGGAGTTGATACAATATATTTTAATAGTTGTTTTTTTGGTCTCCACCATCGTTGGATACCTGCTCATCAATAATGTTCCCAGTCGTTTGCACACGCCGCTGATGTCGGGAATGAATGCCTTGTCGGGAGTTACCATCCTGGGAGCGTTGCTGGCTACCGCAACCGCGTTGCAGAGCAACACTCCGGTGGCCGGATATATCTTCGGAAGCCTGGCTATTATACTGGCAATGGTTAATGTGGCCGGCGGGTTTGCCGTGACCAACCGCATGTTGAGAATGTTTGGAAAAAAGAAAGATTCGAAAGATGATGAATAGCGCTGTTTTGTTAACCTTTTCTACGGCAAATGTTTTGTCGGATACGGTATATTATCTGTTGTGCGGACTGCTGGCCGTGGCCGTACTGCTGGGGATCCACCTGATGAGCAAGGTGCAAAAAGCGCAGTATGGAAACAAGATCAGTGCGCTGGCCATTGCGTTGGGGATTATTATCACGCTTGTTAAAAAGGACATTATACCTGTTTGGGTGGTCTATCCGGCCATGGCCGTGGGAATGGCCATCGGGTTGATCCTGGCCCGACGGGTCAGGATGATTGAGATGCCCCAGCTGGTGGCCCTGCTCAACGGAGTGGGCGGCGCTGCGTCGGCCATTGTGGCCTCTTTCGCTTTTGCGGAGCTGTACCAGGGAGAGGACCTGTTTGGACGAAGTACTGCCGCCCTGGCGGTGGTGGTGGGGGCAATCACCTTTTTTGGCAGCTTGGTTGCGGCCGGAAAACTGCACAAGCTTTTGCCGCAAAAACCGGTGGTTATGCCGTTGCACCAACCCATTTCCCTGTTCACCCTGCTGGTTTTGCTGGTATTGGTGGCCTGGGGCGGTTTCTTTACGGTTACCGCTGCAGCAGGGTTACTGGCAGCCATGATCGTTTTTTCCACCCTTTTCGGAATTGTCTTTTCGGTTCGTGTTGGCGGGGCCGACATGCCCATTACCATTTCGTTGCTGAACAGCCTCAGCGGCGTGGCAGCAGCCATTGCCGGCTTTGCGGTCAACGATGTACTGCTGGTTTCGGTGGGCGGTATTGTGGGGGCTTCGGGCCTTTTCCTGACGCAGATTATGTGCAGGGCCATGAACCGTAATCTGCTGGATATCCTGCTGGGAAAAACTACCCTGCTCGAAAAGAGGGACGAAGCGGAAGAAGTGCCGGAAGTGGTTCAGGAGGTTGAGGAGAAAGAGCCGGTTGATCCGTTGACCATTATAAGAAGCGCCCGAAAAGTGATTATTGTTCCCGGCTACGGAATGGCGCTTGCGCAGGCGCAGCACCTGGTCAAAAAGCTGGCAGCCTGGATGGCCGGAAACGGCGCTTCGGTAAAATATGCTATTCATCCGGTGGCAGGCCGCATGCCGGGGCACATGGATGTTTTGCTGATCGAAGCCGGCGTGCCTTTTGAAGATGTTTATGAGATGGACGACATCAACGAAGAGTTTCAGGAGGCCGAACTGACTATTGTGGTGGGCGCAAACGATGTGCTGAACCCGGCTGCACGCAATGCCCACGGAACCCCCATTTACGGCATGCCCATCCTGAATGTTGACCATTGTAAAAATGTGGTCTTTTTCAATTACGACCTGCAACCCGGCTATTCGGGAGTTGAAAATCCGATCTACAAAAGAAAAGAGGGCGTCTGGATTATTCAGGGCGACGCTTCGGTAACACTGGCCGATGTGTTGAGCCAGCTCTCGTAAAACTGATCGGTCAGCCGCGGTTATCCTCCGTCTGGAGCTGGCGGCGGACGGTTCGGAGAAAATCGGACCGGATCCCCCTTCCCCTGTCTGCGGACTTGGGGAGGGGGATCATTTTAATTTGGATGTGCGTCCAATTTTTTATTTTTGTTTCTTTGTTGAAGAAAAGAAGTTGAGAATCTGCCGTAATTGGAGAGAACGATAACCCAAAAATCGTCATCCGGCAATTCACTTCGAGGATCAAAAAATCACTGGCAAATGAAACAATATCTTGATCTGCTGGAAACGGTACTGCAAAACGGAACAGAGAAGAGGGACCGTACCGGAACCGGCGCCATCAGTGTTTTTGGGCATCAGATGCGGTTTGACCTTTCCGAAGGATTTCCGTTGCTGACCACCAAAAAACTGCACCTGAAGTCGATCATTCACGAGCTGCTCTGGTTTTTGAAGGGCGATACCAACGTAAAATATTTGCAGGAGAACGGCGTCCGCATCTGGAATGAGTGGGCCGGCGAAGATGGCGAGCTGGGGCCGGTTTACGGGTACCAGTGGCGAAGCTGGCCAACAGCCGACGGCCGCCACATCGACCAGATTTCGCAGGTGGTGGAGGGAATCCTCAACGATCCCGATTCGCGGCGCCATCTCGTCAGTGCCTGGAATGTGGGCGAAATTGAAAAAATGCACTTGCCGCCCTGTCACATCCTGTTTCAGTTTTATGTGGCCAACGACAAACTGTCGTGCCAGCTTTACCAGCGTAGCTGCGATGTCTTCCTGGGAGTCCCTTTTAATGTTGCTTCCTACTCGCTGCTTACCCTGATGATGGCGCAGGTCACCGGTTTGCAGCCGGGCGATTTTGTCTGGACTGGCGGCGATGTGCACATCTATGTCAACCATCTGGAGCAGGTCAGGCTGCAGCTTACCCGCCAGCCACTTCCCCTGCCGCAAATGAAGATCAATCCGGCAGTGAAGAGTATCTTCGGCTTTCAATACGACGATTTTGAATTGCTGAATTACCAGGCACATCCCCACATCCCCGGGAAAGTGGCGGTGTGAGGCAGGGCGGGGAGAATCGGCCAGCCAGCTTTTTGATGAATGGCCCGGAATCTTTTGTATATAAAATGATCAACCTGAAATCTTGAAATTTTCATGTCCAATATTTCCATCATTGTTGCCATCGCCGAAAATTTTGCCATTGGCAAAAACAACGATTTGTTGTTCCACCTTCCGAATGATCTGAAAAGATTCAGGGAAATTACCACCGGTCACACCATGGTGATGGGGCGCAACACCCTGCTTTCGCTGCCTCGGTGGCCGCTGCCCAACCGCCGGCACATCGTGATCACCGATCAACGGGAGGATCACTTTCCGGGGTGTGAAGTCGTTTTTTCGATTGCCGAAGCTCTTGAAAAAGTTAAAGATGAACCGGAGGTGTTTGTCATTGGCGGTGGAGCGGTTTACCGGCAGTTTTTTCCGCTGGCCGGCCGGCTTTACCTCACTTTGGTGCACCAGTCGTTCGAAGCCGACACCTTTTTTCCTGAAATTGATTACAATTGCTGGAAAGAGTTATCGCGCGAAGACCATTTTGACGAAAAAAACAATTTCCACTACTCCTATCTCAACCTGGAGCGTAAATAGTGCGTGAATCTATCCGGCTCGCCGTGGTTCCGAAAATCGGACGCGATGGGCCGGTGCGAACCTGAACCGGAAAACTTTGAAAAACTTGAACCTGTGAAAAACAACTGGCTGATCCTGACTGTTATTGCCCTCTTTTTTCTCCCGCCGGTCTTGCAGGCGCAAAAGCCTCCTTTGCTGAAACTGCGTTATGCCGAAAATTACACGCCCACCTATCCGGAAATCATCGATATGTTCCGGCTGCTGGATGCCCATTATGCCGAAGCCAGGCTGGTAGAAGCCGGCCCGACCGATTGCGGAAAACCGCTTCATACCTTTATTATCAGCAAAAGCCGGCAGTTCGACCCCGAAAAGTTACGGAAAGCCGGCAAAACCATCGTGTTGATCAACAATGGCATTCATCCCGGCGAACCGGAAGGGATCGACGCTTCGCTGAAATTTGCCGACGACCTGCTGCGGAACCTGGATAACCGGGGCCGCTGGCTCGACCAAACGGTGCTGGTGATCATTCCGGCCTACAACATCGGCGGATTGTTGAACCGAAGCGCCTACAACCGGTCGGGGCAGACTACGCCCTACGAAACCGGTTTCCGGGGAAATTATGCCAACCTCGACCTGAACCGTGATTTTACCAAATGCGACTCCGAAAATGCCCGCAGCTTCACCCGGATTTTTCAGCAATGGAATCCCGACCTGTTTTTGGATACCCACACCACCAATGGCTCCGACCATCAATATGCCATCACGCTGATTCCGCCGCAGCCCGATCTGTTTCCGCCTGTTATGGAGAAGATGATCAGCGAAAAAATGCTCCCTTTTCTGTATGGAGCGATGAAGAAAGGCAACTACGAGCTGATTCCGTATGTGGATTGGTTTTACGAAGATGTACGATCCGGAATCCGCGGCGGCCAGGAGAGTCCCCGCTATTCGTCGGGATATGCGGCCCGGTTTCACAGCTACGGCATGATGACGGAGAATCTGATCTACAGGCCTTATGTTGACCGGGTTGAATCGACCTACAACTTTCTGTGCGCGTTGATGAAATTTGCCTCTGAGAACGGGGAGGCCATCCGCCAGTCCCGGAAAAAGGGAGTGGAAGAGACCCTGAAAATGGACCAGTTTCCAATAGCTTTTCAGATCGATACTGTCCGTTTTCAAACGATCGAATTTAAAGGCTATGAACCCGACCGGCAACAGAAAAGTCCGGTCACCGGGTTGCCGCGCCCGGGATACGATCGCAGTCGTCCTTTTACAGCTTCCATCACCTATTATGACCGCTACAACCCGTCGGAGTTTGTAAAAGTGCCCCGCTATTACGTGGTGCCGCAGGCCTGGAAACCGGTGCTCGAGCGGCTGCGGCTGAATGGGGTCGGGTACCGGGAGCTCGCGCGCGATACGCTCATTGAGGTGACCGTGGATTACATTGAAAACTGTACCAACCAGCCAGCCTCCTACAATGGCCACTTTTACCATGAAAAGGTCTCCACCCGCAGCGAGGTGCAGTCTATTCAATATTATGCCGGCGACTGGCTGGTGCCGGTCCGGCAGGAGCGGATGCGTTATCTCATTGAAATGCTGGAGCCGCGCGCCAAAGATTCATTTTTTCGCTGGAATTTTTTTGATTCCATCCTCGACCAGCGCGAGTATTTTTCACCATTTGGGTTCGAAGAAAATGCCCTCCGCACGCTTAATGAATTTCCGGAGTTGAAGAAAGAACTGGAGGAAAAATGGGCTTCCGATCCGGAGTTTGCTCAAAATCACAACGCCCAGATGGCATTCATTTACAACCATTCGCCCTGGCTTGAAAAAAGCTGGAGGCGTTATCCGGTGGGGCGGATTTTCTGAAAAAAAAACAGAATCCGAACCGAAGGGTGGAGCCTGCCTGTTGTCCGGCAGAGAAGCTGTGATTTTCAGGCGGAGTCAGGAAATTGCGGGGCGGTGGTTCGCTGGTCAGTAAAGTAATTTTCCCAGGTTGTCAAACCGGTTGCTGTAGTCGCTCATCGAGAGCCGGATCACCTCCAGCGCATCTTCAATGCCGTAGATGTGCGTAATTTCTGTATTACTCTCCTGTCCGGGCATGTCTTTGTAGGTGAGGAAATAATGCTCCAGCCGCTGGATGACCACGGGCGGCACCTCTTTGATATCGCGAAAATGTCCGTAAACGGTGTCGTTGCTCAGTACGGCAATGATTTTATCGTCGGCCTGGTTGCCGTCGATCATGCGGAAGCCCCCGATAGGGCGGGCGCTCACCAGCAGGTCGCCGTGTACGATGTCTTTTTCGGTAAGCACGCAAATGTCGCACGGATCGCTGTCGCCGATGATATTTTGCCGGCCGGTGCGTTTGCCGCAGAAGTCGCCGACCGCCTCGCCGCAAAATGTTTGAGGAATAAAACCGTAGAGCGCCGGCACCACATTCGAATATTTTTGGGGCCGGTCGAGGCGCAGGTAACCGCTGTCCTTGTCTATTTCGTATTTAACGGTGTCGGTGGGGACCACTTCAATGAAGGCGGTCACAATTTCGGGGGCGTCTTTCCCGATAAAAACGCCGTGCCAGGGGTGTGATTTGTAGCGCAGCCCCATCAATCTGCCAATCGGGTCTGAAAGTCTGTCAGCCATTTATCTGATTTTTACATCCAATAACTGTTTTGGGGGAAAATGGTTCATGGACAGGAATCTGCCTGGACGAACTTTTTCAGAAGGTTCCGTAAATAAAGTGTTTTTCCGAATTGAACCAGATGGTGGAGTAGATGTGAAAGCCCTCACGGTTGGTGGAGAGTTTGCGCTCGATGTAAAGGACCGGATCTCCCTTTTTGAGGTTGAGCAGGCGGGTCACGGCTTCGGTGGGGCGCATGGCCTTGAGCCGCTGTTCGCCGCCGGTAATCTGGATCTGGTAATGTTTTCGCAGGGTTTCGAACAACGACCTGTTTTCGAGCGACCGGCTGGTAAAACGCGGCAGGTTGATGTTGGGCAGGTGGTTGATGTCGTAAAACACCGGCCGGTCATCCACAAACCGGAGGCGTTCCAGGTAGATGCACCCCGACTCGCGTTCGATTTCCGACAGTTCGAAGTGAAACGGATCGGGCCACGGACAGGTAACCGGCTGCTGCAGAATTTGTGTTTTCAGATATTTGCCGCCAATGGCCGAAGCGGTTCCTTCAATCGAAAGAATGCCGATGTTTTGCGGAGGTTTTCGGACGATACTTCCTTTTCCCTGCTTTTTCAGGATCAGCCCGTCTTTTACCAGCGTTTCCAGCGCATGCCGCACCGTCGGGCGAGTCATCCCGTGCACGGCGCACAGTTCATTTTCCGAAGGAAGCAGGCTCCCCTCTTCGTAAACACCTGTCAGGATATGTTTCCGGAGGATTTCGTACAGTCTCCGGTATTGCGGCACCTCGTTCATGGTTCCCAAAGTTAAGATATTTTGAAAACATTACATCTCAACTTGTATTTACAAGTAAAAAATTTTAGTTTTATCTCCGATTTCTTCGAAAGGGCATCTGAGTTCTGATTTTCAGTTGTTTGTTTGCTAATCGGATGAATGTCAAATTGTAAGAACAAGTTTAATGAAATAGGATATGGCAGTAGCAGTGATTATGCCCCGCCAGGGTCAGTCGGTGGAGACCTGTATTTTGGGGCAGTGGTACAAAGCGGTGGGCGACGAAGTGAAAGCAGGCGACCTGCTTTTTTCGTACGAAACCGATAAAGCTTCGTTTGAAGAAGAGGCCAAAACCGACGGAATTTTACTGGCCCGTTTTTTTGAAGAGGGCGATGAAGTGCCGGTGCTGGCCAATGTTGCCGTAATTGGCAATGTCGGCGAACCGGTTGAAGGATTTTCAGCTACCGGCGGAGCGGAAACTGCCGGACCTTCCGGGCCGGAAGAGGAGTCGCCGAAGGTAATTGAGTTTTCTGTTGAACCCGACCCGTCGGGCGAAGCCAGGGTGCGTATTTCGCCGCTGGCCCGCAACATGGCGCAAAAGTCGGGGTTGGATGTAACCACACTGGAGGGGAGCGGGCCGCGCGGACGGATCATTGCCCGCGATGTGGAAGCTGCTTTGCAACAGGAAAAAACGGCGCCGTCTGTTGCACCCCAAAGGGTTACTGCTCCGGCGCGCCCGGCAGAAACTCCGCAGCCGGCCGCTCCTGTTTCGCAACCCGCAACTTACGCCGGACCGCTTTATGGCGCTGATTTCGAGGTGAAAAATATCTCCAATGTCCGGAAGCTGATCGCCCGGGCGATGCACGCCTCGCTGCAGAATTCGGCCCAGCTGACTCACCACCTGAGCGCCGACGCCCGCCGCCTGCTGGCCCTGCGTAAACAGTTCAAAAAAGCTTTCGAATCGGGAAAGATTTCACAGAATGTAACCATCAACGACCTGGTTTGCTGGGCCGTGATCCGCTCGCTGAAGCTTTTCCCGCAGGTAAATACCCATTTTCTGGGCGACAAAATGAAGTGGTTCAGTAAAGTACATCTGGGACTGGCGGTTGACACTGACCGCGGACTGATGGTGCCGGCCCTGCGCAATGCCGACGACCTGTCGGTAACGGGCCTGTCGTCGCAGCTGGAATACCTGGCTGCAGCCTGTCGCAAAGGGAATGTCGATCCGGATCTGCTCAATCCCGAAGCGGCAACTTTTACTGTTTCGAACCTAGGCAATTACGGGGTTGAAATGTTTACTCCCGTGATCAACCTGCCGCAGTCGGCCATCCTGGGCGTGTGTACCATCACACCCCGCCCCCGGGATTTGGGTGATGGCGTTTATGGTTTTGTTCCGATGATCGGGCTTTCGCTTACGTACGATCACCGCGCGCTGGATGGGGGAGAAGCTACCCGTTTTCTGGCTGAAATCAGGAACCAGATCGAATCGCTCGATATAAAGGGAATTGAATAGGCGGTCGGACTGGGTCGCCATCCGGAAGAGGAGATAATTTAAAACTTGAAACTTTTAAAAAAGCAGATATGCCAAAATCACAATTTATAGATCCGAACGAAGTGCGGCAACCCGGCTTCATCGAATTTAAACCGATACCGGTAAATCAGTACAACAAAACCATTGAAGAGGAGAAGGCCAACTTTTCTGACGACGATCTTCTGCGGATTTACCGCGACATGGTTGTCATCCGGGAGTTTGAAACCATGCTTAACCTCATCAAAACGCGCGGGGAATACAACGGGATTGCTTACAACCATCCCGGGCCGGCGCACCTTTCCATCGGACAGGAAGCTGCAGCAGTGGGAATGGCCTACACGCTTTCGGTCGATGATTTTATTTTCGGTTCGCATCGCAGTCACGGCGAAATTCTTGCCAAGGGTTTGTCGGCGATTTACCAGCTGAACGATGGCCAGCTGACCCAAATTATGGAATCTCACTTCGGCGGAACCACCTTGCGCCCGGTGCTTCCGGGGCACGAAGGTTCGGTTAAGGAGCTGGCCGTTAAATTCCTGCTTTACGGGACACTGGCCGAGATTTTTGCCCGCGAAACCGGCTTCAACAAAGGGTTGGGCGGATCGATGCACGCCTTTTTTACGCCTTTCGGGGTTTATCCCAATAATGCCATTGTGGGCGGCTCGGGCGATATTTCGGTTGGCGCGGCGCTTTTCAAAAAAATAAATCGCAAAAAAGGGATTGTGGTGGCCAATATCGGCGACGCCTCTATGGCCTGCGGACCGGTTTGGGAAGGACTGTCGTTTGCCACCATGGATCAGTTTACCGAGCTGTGGGACGACGATATGAAAGGCGGGCTGCCGCTGATTGTTAATATCATGAATAACCAGTACGGCATGGGCGGGCAAACCTGCGGCGAAACCATGGGCTACGACATTGCAGCCCGTATTGGCGCCGGCCTCAACCCCGACCAGATGCACGCCGAACGGGTGGACGGCTACAACCCGCTGGCCGTGATCGATGCTTACCGCCGCAAACGGCAGATCATCGAAGAGAAACGCGGTCCGGTTTTGCTGGATGTGCTGACCTACCGCTACAGCGGGCATTCGCCATCCGACGCCTCTTCGTACCGTTCAAAAGAGGAGGTGGAAGCCTGGGAAGAGCACGATTCGATCAGCTGGTTTGGCGAGGAGCTGGTGAAAGCCGGCGTTGCCGATGCTTCGCTGCTGGAGCAGGTCAAAACCGAAACGGCCGGCCTGATTACCTGGGCGCTGAAACTGGCTATCGATGACGAGGTCTCTCCGCACATGGATATGAAAGCATATCCGAACCTGATCGGAGATATGATGTTTTCCAACGGTTCGGTGGACCGGATGGAAGAGCGCGAGCCGGAAGTGAACCATCCGTTGGAGGAGAATCCGCGGGTGAAACAGCTGGCGACCAAAGAACGGTTTGCCTTTGATGCAAACGGAAAACCCCATTCCAAAATAAAAAATTACGTGCTGCGTGACGGGATCTTTGAGGCGATCATCGACCGGTTCTACAAAGACCCGACGTTGGTCGCTTATGGCGAAGAAAACCGCGACTGGGGCGGTGCTTTTGCCGTTTACCGCGGGTTAACCGAAGCGTTGCCCTATCACCGGCTGTTCAATTCGCCCATTTCGGAAGCGGCCATTGTCGGAACTGCCATTGGCTATGCCATGTGTGGCGGCCGGGTGATCCCCGAAATTATGTACTGCGATTTCCTGGGCCGCGCCGGCGACGAAGTGTTCAACCAGTTGCCCAAATGGCAGGCGATGAGCGGAAACGTCCTGAAAATGCCGGTTGTGATCCGCGTGTCGGTAGGGTCGAAATATGGCGCCCAACACTCGCAGGACTGGACGGCGCTGGCTGCCCATATTCCCGGATTGAAAGTGGTTTTCCCGGTTACTCCGTATGACGCCAAAGGGCTGATGAATGCCGCCCTGCAGGGAACCGACCCGGTCATCTTCTTTGAAAGCCAGCGTATTTATGATATTGGCGAAATGTTTCAGGAAGGCGGCGTCCCCGAAGGATATTATGAAATTCCGCTGGGAGAACCCGACATCAAACGGCCGGGGAGCGATGTCACCATCCTGACGGTGGGAGCTACGCTTTACCGCGCACTGGAAGCTGCCGAAACCCTGGAGCAGAAATTTGGTATTTCGGCCGAAGTGATCGATGCCCGTTCGTTGGTGCCTTTTAATTATGATTTGGTTATTGAGTCGGTGAAAAAGACCGGCCGCATCGTGATTTCGGGCGACGCTTCGGCACGGGGTTCTTTCCTGCGCGACCTGGCGTCGAATATTACCGAACTGGCCTTCGACTACCTCGATGCCCCGCCGGTGGTAGTGGGCTCCCGCAACTGGATCACCCCGGCCCACGAACTGGAAGAGTATTTCTTCCCGCAGCCCTCCTGGATTATCGATGCCATTCACGAGCGCATCCTGCCGCTTGAGGGATATGTTTCTTCAAATGATTTTTCGGAAGAAGAGCAGCTGAACCGCAATGCCCGCGGGATTTAAACACACGGAGAGTTATTGATTCCTATAATAGCCGGCACCCATTTGTTTTTATTGACAGGTGGGTGCCTTTTTTTAGGTTGTTTTCCGGCTGAAAAGCGGATGTCGCAGCCTCAGCGGTTCCAGATTTCGTAGGATTTCAACGCCTGCAATTCGAGCATTTCGTAGCCGTTTTTCACCGTTGCGCCCCGGGCTTTTCCCTGAGTCAGGAAAAGGGTTTCAGTCGGGTTGTAGACCAGGTCATACAGGAGGTTGCGGGCAGTAAGCGATGCGTAGGGCAACCGCGGGCACTCGGCGATATTCGGAAATGTTCCCACCGGGGTGGTGTTCACAATCAACGGGTACTCTTCGAGCAAGGTTGCGTCGATGTCGGAATAGGAAATCTGTTTTTCCGAAGAGGGGTTGCGTGAAACCTGCAGCCAGCCGATGTTCAGCCTTTCGAGCGAATAGGTAACGGCGCGGGCAGCCCCGCCGGTTCCCAGCACCAGCGCTTTCCGGTGGTGCGGCTGCAGCAACGGACGCAAACTTTCGGTAAAGCCATGCACATCAGAGTTGAAGCCGGCGAGGACCAGGCGGTTTTCTTCCCTCGAAATTTTGATGGTATTGACAGCGCCCACGGCTGCAGCGGTTTCGTCGAGCTGGTCGATCAGCGGGATCACCTGTTCTTTGTAAGGAATGGTGACGTTGAGGCCGACCAGTTCGGGATTGGCGGCGAGGATTGCCGGTAGTTTGTCGAGGTGGTCGATCTCGAAATTGAGGTAAACTTCCGCACGGTTTTCCCGTTCAAATTTTTCGGAGAAAAAACGCCGCGAAAAGGAGTGTCCCAGCGGAAAACCAATCAGCCCGTAGGTTCTCATCCGCAGTGGTTATTTGGGCGGGGCATAGGTTTTGATGAGGCTTTTTACCGAATCGTTCAGGGCCGCTTTCGGAAAGAGCTCAAACAGGTCGTTGTGGCGGCTGAAGTCAAGCTTCAGTGCGGTCTCCAACTGTTGCGCTGCCTCTTTTTCGTTGTTGTTTTCCAGCAGGTAGGCTGCCAGGTGATATTTGATGACTGCATCGGAGTCGTTGTGGAGAATTCCTTTTTTCAGGGTACTGATCGCTTCTTCCACCTGGCCGCCGGAATGCAGAAATTCGGCAAACATGATCCACATTTCAGAGTTGGCCGGATCGAGCGAGGTGGCCCGTTTGAAAGCGTCGCGGGCGTCTTTCAGGCGGTTGACTTCGGCCAGCACTTTGGCCAGGGTAAACCAGTAGTCGGCATTTTCGCCCTCAATTTTGATGGCTTTCCGGATAAAGGCAATACTCTCCGTATAGTTTTTTTCCATCCAGTGGATAAGTCCCGAGGAGAACCAGGCGATGTCGTTGTTGGGATTGATGCGCAGGGCACGTTCGTAGTTGCGTTGTGCCATGCGGTAGCGCCCCTGGTTGAGGTAGCACTCGCCCATGTAGCAGTATGCATCGTCGTTTTCCGGATCCTGTTTCAGGTATTCGCGGTACACGGCAATGGCTTCGCGGTAACGTTCGAGGTTGGCCAGCGAATTGGCTTTGTTGAAAATGGCCTGGTAGAAATTTTCGTTCAGTACCAGGGTGTAGTCGTAAGCGTCGATCGCCTTTTCAAATTCGCTCACGCGGTTGTAGGCGATGCCCAGGTTAAACCAAACGGCCGGATTGAACGGGTCGATGTCGAGATAGAGATTGTAGTAGTGGATACTTTTGTCGGGAAACCCCAGCTGATCGTAGAAATAACCCAGTTCGTTCAACACCTGTTCGTTGTCCGGATTTTCCTGGTAGGAGCGTTCAAAATATCTGACGGCCGTTTCAATATCTCCGACGGCAATGTAGTTGGAGCCAATGTGGAAGAGGATGTCGTCGAGCTCGCTGCCGGCGGTTTTGATGGCCTGTTTGAAGCTGGCTTCTGCATTCCTTTCATCGTCAAGCGTCAGGTAGGCATTCCCTTTCATCAGAAAAATATCGGGGTTGCCGGTTTCCACCAACTCCAGCTGTTTGAGGATTTCGAGTGCCTGGCGGGTTTCGCCTTTGTTGAGCAAAACCTGGGCATACCGCAGCCGGAGGGAAAATGCCGAGGGATGGATGCGCAGCCCCTGCATGACAGCGGTTTCGGAAGCGCGTAAATCCCCTTCGTCAATCAGGTAATCCACAATTCCTTCGAATTCAGAAACATCGAAGTATTGTTTTTTTCCTGAAATCAACGTTTGTTTAAAGCGGATCAGTGCTTCTTCAAACTCCTGGTCGTCATAATAATCTCTGGCATCCTCACTCATATCTCGGTCAAATAGTGCGACAAATGTACAAAAAGCGTTTCAAAAAACCGCCGAATCACTCATTGATGCTGTGGGCGGAGCAGATCGTTGACTGTTTTTACCGGACTGAAGGTTTCAATCGGTACTTCAACAAACAGGGTGTTCCAGTCGCTCATGGCGCCATTCCACAATCCGGGCAGCTCCTGCGCCTTCAGCTCTTTTCCGTCTTTCGATTTCAGGGAGATGAACCCTGTTTGCGGATCGCGGAAGAGCATCAGGTTAAATTTTTCGCCGCGGTAGTTTTTCACGCCGCAGGCCAGGTCCACCGGGTTGAAATGGGTGGCGTGGCGAACCAGGTCGGCCTGGGCAAAAGAGGCGTAGTTGATCTGCGAACTTTCGGCAATCTGGAGGGAGACGGTTCCGTCGGGATTTTTTGCCCAGAAGGGGCCGCCCCCCGGCTCACCTTCGTTTTTTACCATGCCGCAAACCCGGATCGGGCGGTTGAATTTATCCAGCAGATAGTGGTACAGCTCTTCTTTTTCGGTGTAGTAATGGTTAACCGCCGGCCGGGTATTGAGGGTGTTTTCCAGGAAGTTGGCCGCTTCGGCCAGAAAAGCGCTGTCGAGCGCCGAATAGTGCTTCTCGTTGAGCTCTTTCTGGTATCTGAAAATACGTTCCTGGTAATACAGCAGCAGGCCGGCCAGTGCTTTTTTGTAAGTGTAGGTCGGTTCACGCAGTTGATCGGGAACCACGTTGTCGATATTTTTGATAAAAATCAGGTCGGCATCCAGCTCATTGAGATTTTCGAGCAGCGCGCCGTGGCCGCCCGGCCGGAAAAGCAGGGTGCCGTCTTCGTTGCGGAACGGTTCGTTGTTCAGGTCCACGGCAATGGTGTCGGTAGATGGTTTTTGTTGACTGAAGGTGACGTCGAACCGCACGCCAAACTGTTTCTCCCACGAGGGACGGATCCGTTCGAGCAGGCTGGTGAACCCGGTTTCGTGCTCGGGCGAAACGGTAAAGTGCAGCCTGACCACCTTTTCGGCATCGCGGGAATAGTGAACACCTTCGGTCAGGTGCTCTTCAAAAGGGGTTCGTTCGCCGTCGGGATAACGGTGGAATTTCAGCAACCCTTTGGGAAGGTTGCCGTAGTTCAGCCCTTTTTCCGTGAGCAGGTATTCCAGTACGTTTTGAAGCGATTCGGACTGTCCTTCTTTTTCGAGCAGCTGTTTCAGGTCATGGTCGAAGGCAAACGAAGAGCGGTTACCGTAAAACTCGCGGACTTCGAAATTGTCGCGCAGGATGCTGGCTTCGGATTTGCCGGCGGCCAGGCCCTCGAGTGCGGAAAAGAGCGCTTTAAACATGCGGCTGGCGGCTCCCGAGGCCGGGACAAATTTGGTAATCCGCAATCCCGAGGCCGCTTTCTCTTCAAACAGCTGGATATATTTTTGTAAATCCTGTTCCGACAGACGAAGGATACCCCGGCCTACCGAGGCGGCTTCCACAAGAACCAGAAACGGAAAGCCTTTTTTGAAATGTTCGATCTGTTCCAGCACATCTTCCATGCGGTTGCCCCGCCGGGTGATCTGGTTGGTATCATTTGCTGAAAACATAAGCGTAAGTTTTGTAATTCTTAAATGTAAATATTTGTTCTCTTATTCAAAACAAATATACTTCTCTTGCGGATGAAAGTTTTCAAAAAAATTTTAACAAACCGCCCTTGGGTTGGGTTAATCCCTTTTTCCCTACTTTTGGGCTGGAAATTTTGAGCAGTAGCTATGCAGCCATTTTTTTGGGGCCATCCGAAGCGGTACAACGATTTTTCCACCTATTTCCGCAATAAGTTCGACCAGCGGGTGCAGAAGATATCGGTGGATGCCGGGTTTACCTGCCCGAACCGCGACGGGAGCCGCGGACGGGGTGGTTGCATTTACTGTAACAACGACACCTTCAACCCCGATTACTGCCAGCCCGAACTGCGTGTTACCAGCCAGCTGCAAAAGGGAATCGCTTTTTTTTCGAAGAAGTACAAGGCGATGCGCTACCTGGCCTATTTTCAGTCTTACAGCAACACGTATGCTCCGCTGGAAAAACTCCGGGAGTTGTATGAAGAGGCGCTGGCCTATCCGCAGGTGGTTGGATTGGTGATTGCCACCCGTCCCGACTGTGTGGACGAACCGATACTGGATTACCTGGCTGAACTCTCCCGGAAAACTTACGTGATGGTGGAGTTTGGCATTGAATCGTATCTGGACCGGACCCTGGAGCGGATCAACCGGGGGCACACCTTTGGCGAATCGGTACGTGCACTCGAAGCGACGGCCGCCCGAAAAATCAACAGCTGTGCCCATCTGATCCTGGGGCTGCCGGGAGAAGAGCGCCACGATTTTCTGGAGCAGGCACGGGTGATTTCGCAGCTGCCGGTCGG
>JARKOX010000258.1 GCA_029975525.1 Prolixibacteraceae bacterium
TATTTTTCGATATCGGCCGGCCAGGCCATCAACGGATCGTGCGGGGCGTTGTAAGCCAAATAGAGAAAAAAGGGCTTTTGCTCGTTTTTATACTCGTCCAGCCACCCGAGGGCGTAATTGGTAAAATAGTCGGTAGTGTAAAAATCCTTTTGCGGTGGCGAATAGGGTTTGTACAACACACTATCGATGCACCACTCACGCTGGGGATTCTTCTGGGCCGGAAGCCCCTCTCCTTCGCGGGGTTTACCGGGATTGAAATAGTTGCAGGCACCGTCTTTCAATCCGTAATAACGGTCGAAGCCGCGCGTTACCGGATTTTCGGCACCGTGATGTTTCCCGGCCCACAAAGTGCGGTAACCAGCCGTACGAAGCACCTCGCCCAGTGTGACGGCATTCCGGATCGGACTGGTAAAGCTGACATCGTATCCACAATCCTGCGCATAAACGCCGGTCAGCAGGCAGGCGCGCGACGGGAAACACTTCGACGTATTGTGAAACTGGCGGAAACGCATCCCGCTCTCGGCCAGGCGGTCTAAGTTGGGCGTTTTAACTTCGCTGCCATAACAACCAATATCAGACCAGCCAAGGTCGTCGGCACAAATCAGGACAATATTGGGTTGAGCCGGAATTTTCCGGGCGTAAACACCCGTTCCGCTGGTCATTGACAACAGGGTCGCGCCAATAGCGCTTTTCAGGACAACATGTCCGGCTGAAAAGAATGGTTTTCTCATGGTTTAGTTTTTTGTTACAAGATCAGATTCTCCGGGAGAAAACCTCTCCCGAAACGCCATTTCCATCCCAGGCGTAATGGCGCTGCGCGGAAAGTTTTTCGAGCGCTTGGTGCAGTTTGTCGTAAAATCAAACTTACACAAACCCCTTTCTTTCCGCACAACAAAGACAAACAGCCCAATCCCCAGCACTAATCTGATTCATTGATTACCACTTTAACTTAAAGCTGTTTCGAAACAAAGATATAAATAACCACTCCCGGATGCGCCGAGAACCAGCCGTGGGGCACAAAAAAACAAACTAAAAAAACCTAAATTTTTTCACAGGCCCTCATTCGGAATTTCACCGAAATGTTGAAATATATCAGTTTTACTTCAACCTTATTTCTTTGATCATCTTCAAATTCACTGGCCCTATTAATCCTGAGATCCGCAGATATTGTTCTGCCTCGGGTACATCAAACTTTTTCACATTGGTTCGGGTCATCCGTTCGCTTTCAGAAAGCTTTCCATCACCAATAAGTCGGTTAACCCACATGTTTACCACCTCCACTTCCAAATTGTTGATGCCGGCTTTCAGGTAAGGTGTCAGATCAAAACGGAACGGAGTGCTCCAGAGAACCTGCAACTTTTGGCCATTAATTTTCACCGAAGCCATCTCCTTCACATTCCCCAGGTCGATAAGTAACCGATTACCGTTCAAATCCCTTCGAGACAGCTCAAAGGTTTTGCAGTAGGTAGCTTTACCTGAATAATATTTGATCTGCTCATTTTCAAATTCCGACCATGATTTTAACTGCGTCAAAACAACCTCTCCGGGAGCTTTCCATTTTGGATCAAATTGAACGCTCCAGTCGCCTCCAAGCTCTTTTTTTGCTCCGGATTTTTTTGTTTTCAACTCTTCTCGACGACCATCCGACCAAACTATCGTGTAAGTTCCCGGCTCATCAATTTGAGCCACGATGGATTGACCGTTTCTTCGGAAATCAATGCGCGGATAAGTTTCTGTTTTCAAACTAAAGTCAGGAAAAATCAATTGTCCGTCTTTTCGGATTTCGATGATATGCGGTTTCTGTTCTCCTTCCCTGAAAACGATGTATTTGGATCCTTCGGGTTCGAAAAGCAGAGGAATGATGGTCCGCCCGTTTTCTTCGCGGTAAGTTACAATTTCTTTGATTTCACCGGTAATCGGATCCCACAGTTCAGGAATTTTGCCTGTAACTCGGAAGCTGCACTCTACCTGTTCCCAACGATCGGGCAGTGTAGTGAGATAACGATATTCGAAATCGTTGTATTTCATTTGCGAGAAACGATTGCAAACAAAATAAATCTCCTGCCCGCTGGTGGTACGGTGAATGTAATCCAATGCCGTTTTCGGATGTGTACCTTTGAATTGCAAATCGGGTTGCACGTTCATTCCAGCCAGTACCTGATTCACATCCTGTCCCCAAATAACCCGGCCTTTCCCATATCTATTTTCTGTAACGGTTTTTCCATCGGTGTTACCCCAAAGGTTTCCTGTTATCGTGCTCAATTCTTCATCACCTTTCGGATAGTCAGTTAATCCGATAGTTTCCGTTGGTTTGGGGCCAATCAGTATCATCCCGGCCTTAACCAGCTGTTCGAGTTTTCGCAGAACCTTCAGGTCGATACTCTTTTCGGGAGCCAGCATCATCACCCGGTAGCTCATGCCATCGGGCAAAACAATCTTCCCGTCATTTACCGTCATCCGGTTCAAAACCACCTCTTTCGAGCATTTATCCCAATCATAACCAAAATTCAGCTCCGGAAGATCTTCTTTCAGGAAAACAAAATTCGGGACATCATCGCCGTAATAATACAATACATCAGCCACATACAATCCTTGCTGAAGCAGATAACTGCAGCGGTTCAGGTAACCGATAAAATCTTTCGATTGTTCCCACCAGGTCACATTCGGGTTAAGGTGAGTGCCGGCAAAATATTCGTTTCCGGGAAGACCAAATTCTTTGGGCGATGACGTAAACGTGTGCCAAACAATACGGTTGACTCCCGAACAGAATACACGATCAATGTTCCCCTTCAGGTCCATCGGCGAACGCTCCCATTGCGGACCAATGCTGGTTGGACCTTCGGCAGCCACAAAACGTTTGCCGTTGGTGTGGGCCACACAGGCACTCTGCTTAACCGATAAACGCTCATCGTCTTTGATGCGGTGCGTGTTGGCCATCGCCCAAAATTCTCCCTGTGGAAAATCGCTGATGGCCATCACCTTCAAGGCATCAACCGGAGCAGAATGGGGGCCTCCCGACTCCGGATGAATGCCCATGCCGTATTGATGCGCCAGGTTGTAAAATAGCTGATAATGGTTGTCGGCCACCAAATCGCCAATGGTTTTGCGGAAGTCGTGCAGGAATCGGTTTGATTCGTTTCGGCTTTCAACGATCCGGCCGGCCAAAACCGGCATGAATTGCAGAATATCGTAGCCGCGGTATTTTTTGAAATCGACCGGAAAATTTTTGGTCCAGCTTACCAAGTCCATTTCCCAACTGTCGGTTTGCAGGTATTTCACACTATTTCCCGCTTCCTGCGCGGTTTTTATCAGTGGTATAATTACCGTACTGGCGAATAGCTCAAAGGCTTCGGCACTCAAATGATCGACCGAAAGACCTTCCCACCCGTCGCTGTTGGTGGAGGTTCTGGCGCCAGTGCAGGTGTATCCGTAACGAATGATGGTCCACTCGCCGGCCGGGGCATTCCACTCGAGCTGTCCGTTTTTAAAATTGGCTGTCAGATCGATGATGTCACTCTTTTTTATGGCAATTCCTGCTCCCGATTCCGGATAATCCTGCCGCAGTTCGTGCAGCGGATAAACACCTTTCCAGCCGATCTTTTCGTTGAACGTTTTTTTCTTCCAGTTCTGAATGGCATCATTTTTCACCGGAGCCCCCGCTATCTTTGGAATAGCCTGCACGCAGACATCGGCATACATGAATTTTTTCTCCGGTTGAGGCAACTCTGTGCGGATAAGTTTTCCGCCGGTCACGTCTACTTCCGACCAGACAACTTTTTTCATGGCAAATTCGGGTGTGATTGATGGTGCGCCTGGATTCCAGCCGCTCTGAACGTTTACGCTCAGTTCAATACCCAGTCGTTCAGCTTCTTTTACGGCATGTTTGTAAAGTTCCATCCACTCGGGGCTCATAAATACGGGGCCGGCAACGGTTTTCCGGGCGACCTGATAATTTGAACTTCCGGCATCAACGACCGAAGCCCCACCGTATCCTTTGTCTTTCATTTCTTCCAGATCACGGGTGATCGATTCTTGGGTTGCCATGCTGTTGAGCCACCACCAGTAGCAACGTAACCGGGCCTCGTCAGGGGGATTGGCAAAAGCGGCTTTCAGCTCAGAATTAGAAATATTGGTATTCGTGTATATATTTTGCTGCTGTCCAACTGAGAGCAAGCTGGATAAAAATAGAAATCCAAATAATTTAATTTTCATGATACTGGTGTGTGATTAATTCAATGATAGAAAAACAGGGACACTTTGCTGACAAAATGCCCCTGTTACGATATTCCAGGATCGTATTATTTACTTTCCCAACCTGGATTTTGTTCGAGTTTTACATCTTTATTGGTGTCAATTACCGTTTGAGGAATTGGCCACAGGTTGTAATTGAACGTCAACGTTGCCTGAGCTTCGGGCCAGTAGGCATATTTCTTAATGCGGTCGGTGGCAATAGTTCCGCCCATGCGCAGGAGGGTGTTCCAGCGACATTCTTCGTAAACCAGCTCACGGGCCCGTTCGTCGAGAATCATATTAAAATTGTCGTCCATATCGGCAGCCGTCACTTTATACTCGCAATTCGCGCGATCTCTCAAAAGATTAATATCGGCAGCCGCACCGGCTTTGTCACCACTACGCTGTTTGGCTTCAGCTCGAAGCAAAATGGTTTCTGACAAACGAATAAAATAATCGTCACGGAACAGGTTACTCATATTTTCACCGTCAGCTAATCCGGTATATTTATCGGTTGCGATTTTACAGGAAATCGGAAAGCACAAACTGCTGTTATTTTTGTTGGTGG
Source organism: Prolixibacteraceae bacterium (assembly GCA_029975525.1). Classification (GTDB taxonomy): domain Bacteria; phylum Bacteroidota; class Bacteroidia; order Bacteroidales; family Prolixibacteraceae; genus UBA1413. The sequence continues at coordinate 4,799 of JARKOX010000258.1, forward strand.
TCGCATCGGCACCTCCATTGTATATTTCAGTCCATGGAACAATCTTTTTAAAATAGGGAGATGCTGCAACATTTCCTTTGAATCTTCTTCTCCAAACGATATCCGAATTACGCATATCCTTTGCCCATTTATCCGCATAAATAGCATCGCGGGTATACATGGTCGGCATAATCTGAACAATACCACGACCGCCAACATCTTCCATGGTACCGGTAATGTGGTTTTTAGCTCCGTCGCGGAAAACGGCACCATAGGTACGCGAATACGGCAGTTTCGAACGTTTGTCTTCGGCTTTGTAAGCTGCATAATCAACCTGCATCGCCCAGATACACTCACTATTCCCATCCTGGAAGTTCACATTACCTTCCTGGAAAAGATCCCAGTAAACGTTAGCCGTTTGCATCACCGTATCAACAGGGGCGCTGGCGCTTCCTCCCTGGTAAACATTCACGGCAATTGAAGTTGTACTTTTTCGAGTTCCGAAGCGGTTTTTCATCAACGAATAGGTACCTCCGTCGATTACTTTGTTTCCAAAGGCAATTGATTTGGCAAATGCTGCCTGCGCATCACTGGCTTTCCCATCGGCAGCCAGCTGTGTTCCCATGGCCAGGTAGAGTTCGCAAAGGTTATGCTGGACTGCGCCTTTCACCAAACGGCCGCCTGTGACTGTTGTTTCCGGAAAATCATTTTCAATCGCTTCCATTTCGGTAATGGCAAACTGATACGTTTCAACCCGGGATGCCCGTTTGAAATCGTATTTGGGAACTGTTGTAATGTCAGTTACAATTGGTACTCCACCAAATAATTCGGCCAAGTTCCGGTAAGCAAATGCACGGAAGAACCGGGCCTGAGCTACAGCATAGGATTTTTCGGCATCCGA
>JARKOX010000271.1 GCA_029975525.1 Prolixibacteraceae bacterium
TTCAGGTTGCGGCGGTTGTAAAGCGCCGAGGCCAGCTTCAGCACGGTGCGGTCGCTGTCGTCGGAAGCCCCGATGATGAGCTGGGTGCTCTGCCCGGCCGGACTAAAACGCCCGGCATGTAAAAACTTCCGGCGATCTTCCCGGTTTTCAGCAATGGTATCGGTAATCATCCGGATGGGTTTCAGAATCGACTCGAAGTTCTTTTCAGGCGCCAGCAGCTTCAGGTTATTTTCCGAAGCAATCTCCATGTTCACACTCAGCCGGTCGGCCCACAATCCGGCTTCCCGGATCAGTTCCGGACTGGCGCCGGGGATCACCTTCAGATGGATGTAGCCGTTGTAACGGTGACGCGTCCGCAGATCCTTCACCGCAGCGATCATCTGTTCCATCGTAAAATCGGCATTGCGCAGCACGCCCGAGCTCAAAAAGAGCCCTTCAATATAGTTGCGCCGGTAAAACCCGATGGTGAGGTCTGAAATTTCGGCTGCCGTGAAAGCGGTGCGCGGGACATCGTTGCTGCGGCGGTTGACACAATAGGCGCAGTCGTAGATACAATGGTTGCTCAGCATAATCTTCAGCAGCGCAATACAGCGCCCGTCTTCGGTGAAGCTGTGGCAGATCCCCCACGCCGAAGTGTTGCCGATTCCGTTTCCCGGATTGGAACGTTTGGTTCCGCTCGAAGCGCACGACACATCGTACTTGGCGGCATCGGCCAGAATCCTGAGTTTTTCGAATATCTTGTCTGAAATCATCTGCCGGAACTCCTGTTGTCTCCCTTCTGTCGAACCTCTCCCACTTCAGCAGAAAAACACTGAAAACCAACTCAAAAAGCAAGAAGAAATTTCCCTGAGAAGGACTTTAAAGTTACCCAAAACTGCAGAAAACAGGAAAGATCCGCCGGGTTATTTTATCCACAAGCCGGAAGCACACCCCGGAGAACGGTGTGCAAAAAAAGTTTGCAGTGGCTCCTGTTTTTAATTCCGAACAGCATAAACCATCAGTGCATCGCCATGCCTGACATAGAGTTTTCCGCCGGCAACAACCGGATGGGCCCAATGTTCGAGGGTACCGAGCGGCACCTTAAATTTGCTGATAATCCGGAATTGCGCCGGAGTAGCTTCGGCCAGCGCAATTTCGCCATCGCGTTCGGCATAGCAGTAAAACAGTCCGTCGGCAAAAATCACCGGTCCGCCGCCCAGCTCCTTCGAAATGTATTGGGTAACGCCGGTGGCCACATCGATGCAGAACCATTTGGGCTGCAGATAGGCCGATCCGTAGAGGTAACCGTCTTTCAGGATAAACCCGCCCATCAGATTGGTAAACTCCCTGTTTCGCCATACAATGTCGGCTTTTTTACCGTCGGGCGAAAGCTGCAGCAGCACCAGTCCCGAGCTGTCTTTGCGTGAAGCGCTGGAGACCAGAATCCGGCCATCAAAATAGACCGGCGTGTTGGCATGTATCTTATTGTCCTGAAACTGGTGGATGCGCCAGTACATTTCGCCGGTGGCGGCATCGAGCCCAATGATGGAGCTGGCGGTGAGGTTCACCACCAGCCGGTGCCCATTGTGGTTGACCAGGATCGGCGACGCGTAGGTGGCCTGCTCGCGGTAGCCCGGACTCGACCAGACTTTTTCGCCGGTAAAACGGTTCAGCGCCACCACATTGTTGGTTTTCCCGCCAGGCGTACAAATCAACCGGTCGCCATCCACCAGCAGCGATTCGGAAAAGCCGAACTGCACCGAGTCGGCCTGAAAGTCTCGGAAAAAATCGACGCTCCAAACGGTCCTGCCATCCTGGGCGCTGATACAATAGACCGCTCCCATGCCGCTTTCCAGATAAACCAGATCATCCACCACCGTTGGCGTGGAACGCGCCCCGGGGAAGTTGATATTCCAATCTTTTCCGTAGTTTTTCTTCCACAACAGGTTGCCCTGCAGGTCGAAGGCGTACAAAAAGGCCCTGGCGTCGAGGGTGTCGGGAATGCCGGTTACAAACACTTTCCCGTTGGCAACGGCTGCGCTCCCCTGTCCGGCGCCCAACCCTTCGAACGACCAGAGCAGCGCCGGACCGGCACCAGGCCACTCCTTCAACAGGTTGTTTTCATAAAAAATCCCGTCGCGCTTCGGTCCGCGCCACTGCGACAGGTGTGGTGCTTCGGCAAACCCGAAAAAAAAGGAAGCCAGGAAAACGGCCAACCATAACTTTTTCACGTGCTGTTCCTCCGGTATTAAGTTGATTTCATTTAATGCGTCGGCACAACACCAAATTTGTTACGAAAAATGGGGAGTTGCCTCTGTTTTTTTCAGAAAAAAGCCCTTTTCAGCTCTTCAATTTCATGATCGCCGATGGGGAAGAAATCGCCAATCGCCTTTCCCATACACAACGACTTGGCCGAAAACTCGGCTACTTCGAGCCGGTCGAAGGCCTGCAGCAACGACTTGCCTACCACCACCACCGCATCGTTGTTGATGATAACGGCCGAAACATTCTGCGCAACCAGGTCGGGGATGTCGGCTTTTCCGGCAAACTGTGCCCCAAACGGCAAATTGGGAACCTCCTGCAGGAAGATCCAGCTTTCGGGGATGGTTTTTACATCGAGCTTTTCGTGGGTAGCGCCAAAAGCCATCAGGTAGGGCGGCTGAGTCAGGATGACGGCATTCACCTGCGGATTTTTGCGGTAAATCTCCTGGTGAAGCCACACCGAACGGCTGGGGATCTTGCCGGCTTCGCGGCGTCCGTCACGCACCTGGACGATGTCGTCGAGACTGATATTCCAACGGGTTACATTGGTTGGGGTAATCAGAAAGTCATTTCCGCGCCAGCGCACCGAAGCGGTTCCGTAGGTACTCATCATCAACCCCTGGTCGCAGGCCCGGCGCACCATCCGGCAAATTTCGGCACGGATCTCCTTTTCGTCAGAGGCGGAAACCACCTCCTCCAGTTCGGGCAGGTCGCGCGGGATCTGGGCATCGAAAGCTTCCAGCTGGCTGTCATTCAGGAACCGGGGTTCGCCCAGCGCCTTCGAATTGATGAGCGTCCGTCCGCAAAACTCAAGCGCCTCAAAACGTTCGTACGCATCAATCAGGTTGTGTCCGCCCACAACGGTACCGTGGTTCTCCATAATCACCGCGTTGTAGCCCAGCCTGAACTGGCCGGCAATAGCCTCGCCCAGGGCTGCACTGCCCGGCAGCGAATAAGGCGCGTAACCAATGGGGCCGCACACCTGCTGCGCCTGCGGAATCACCTTAGTATCGGGCACCTGCCGCACAATACTGAACGACACCAGCGCCGGCGGATGGGCATGTACAACCGCCCGGAGGTCGGGCCGGATTTCGTAAATCGCCTTGTGAAAAGGGAGTTCCGACGAAGGTTTGTGCGGCCCTTCCACCCGGCCGTCGGGGTGCAGGCAGATGATATCGCGCGGGGTAAGCGATCCTTTGTCAACCGCCGAGGGGGTGATCCAGATTTTCCCCTCCTCATCGATGATCGACAAATTACCACCCGAAGTGGTGGTCAGTCCGTTGCGATAAATCCGGTTGATAATCAAAATGATCTGGTCGCGCGGGTGCATCAGGCTAAAATTATTGTTTCCCATATCCGTAATTTTAGGGTTGTTGTTACCGACAAAGATTCCGCTCACAGAATCCTTTTCAAATTTACGACAAAATAAACCGGTTCGGGTATCCCAACCATCCTGTGGTAGAGGGATCCTGCGCGAAGGGGCAGAATGGTATCTTTACCACGTGCTGGCACAGGGAAGCCAATGAAGACACCAAGGAGAATCTTTATTTCACTTTTTCGAAGATCCTATCAACAAAGAATTCAATTGCCACAGGGGTGGTATTGTACCAGAAGGCATTGAACAGGTCACCCAACAATCGAATTCAGGACAAAGTGTTTCTCAAGTCATTTACTGCTGGAATATTTAAGGAAAAGCGGAGCCCTTGTTTAGAGCGATGTTCCTTTCATCAAGGAATTTGAGATAGCGAAACGCCTGGTCGAAACCGTCTCCTGTTAATGTCCAGTTTTCAACAAATCCTGCTACCGAATAATCTATAAGGCTGAGTCTATTTTGCAACAGCGGCTTAAATTGTTTTCGGGGGAAATGCAGTATCTTTATATTCAGCAAAATAGCAGCTGGTTGTGATTGAATCCTTCCTCATTGTGAAGCTTTTGAACATTGTTCAAAGCCCAAAGGATAATCATGATGATGATGAAACAATTTTCGGCGATCGGTAATTGGTTAACGCGGTTAGTTTTTTACAAAAATGACAATCCGGAACTTATTATCAGAAAAAAATTCTTCCTGATCGCAAATCTTATTGCCATTTTGCTCCTATCCTGCCTTTTAGCCCTATCTCATATCTTGGATTTAAAAAATTTTGGCAGTTATCTATTTATGCTGTTAATCTGCAACCTGGCCCAGTCCCTCTTACTGGTGATCATCCGGAAATGGTCAAAATGGTTTATTTATTCCATGTTTAGTCTTTATGTGGTATTGATTTTCTACATCATTATTCGTCTGGGCGGGTTGGCCAATTCAGCAGGCCTTTTAATGGCGGCCTATTTTTTTTTACTGACCTCGCAATGGATGCAGGATACAAAACTGCTACTGTTAACAGGGGCACTGTTTGTTGTTGGCGTACTGGTTGCAGGAATATCGTACCCCTACCTGACTGTAGATTCAAATCTGTCAGGATGGAAAAACAACTTGTTTTTTGCAATAAACTTCGGATGGATTGGACTACTATTGGCCGTAGCACTTTATTCGACGATCGTTAAAAGTGAAAATGCAGCTAAAAACAGGGCCGAACAGTTACAGCAACTCGGCGCGCTCAAGTCAAAGCTTTATGCCAACATTGCCCATGAATTTCGCCCCCCCTTAACCCTGATTAAGGGAAATGCCGCCGAAATTGGGGAACACCATGCCGGCGAAACCGTTGACCGGACAAACCGCATCATACAAAATGCCGACAAGATTCTGTTTCTGGTTAACCAGATGCTGGACCTTTCCAAAATTGAAGAGGGCGGCGTGCCGGTGCGTTATGTCCAGGGCGATTTGATTGTTTTTATCCGGTTTGTTGTGGATTCTTTCCAGGGGTATGCCGACTCACGGAAAATCGGGTTACACTACCAAGCGTTGTGTCCCCGGCTGATGATGGATATTGAGGCGGAAAAGCTGGAAGCGTCTTTGTCGAACCTTTTGTCGAATGCCATTAAATACACCCCCGAAGGTGGCAATGTGTATGTGACGGTGCGCCTGGCAGCCGGAACCAACAAACCGGAACAGCAGGTTGAAATCAGCGTGCGCGATACCGGGATCGGGATTCCCGCCGATCAGCTGGATAAAATATTTATCCGTTTCTACCGGGTAGAGGACAAACATTATCCCTACCAGGAAGGCACGGGCATCGGGCTGACCCTGGTGAGCGAATACCTGAAACTGATGAATGGCACCATCCGGGTGACAAGCAATCCGGGCGCAGGCTCTGAATTCGTTGTTACGCTCCCGGTCACTCAAAATGCAGAACCCGGGGAGGTTGTCCTGCGAAAGGACGCCCCTGTCCTCGGCGAGAAGGCTCCCCTCCCGCAGACAGAAAAAAAGATCCCTTTGCCCAATCTTCCCCGGTTGCTGATTATCGAAGACAACCGGGAGTTAACCGGCTATCTTGCCGGGTTGTTGGATAGTAAATATCAGCTTCTTACTGCCGAAAACGGGATTCTGGGTACCCAAAAGGCCATCGCGCACATCCCGGATATTATTTTGAGCGACGTCATGATGCCGGGCAAAGATGGCTACCAGGTATGCACGGAGCTGAAAAACGATTTTCGCACCAACCACATCCCCATCGTATTGCTCACTGCCAGGGCCGATACCGATTCCCGCATTACGGGGTACGAACACGGCGCCGATGCCTACCTTACCAAACCTTTCGACAAAAAAGAGCTGATGGCTTGCCTGCACAACCTCTTTTTGCAAAGGGAAATTTTACGGATCAAATTTCGCAGTGCACTTTTCGACAAACTTGCTGACGAAAAAAACACCGAATTAAACGGGAGATTCCTTGGCCGGGTAACCGGTTGTCTTGAGAGAAATTATAAGAACGACAGGTACGGGATAGCCAGTTTATATTCCGATATGGGAATCAGTCGCGTACAGCTTCATCGCAAACTTACGGCCTTAACCGGGCAATCGGCATCGAATTTTATCCGGAGTTTCAGGTTGCAGAAAGCCCGAAAGTTGCTGTTGGAAACCGACCGGAATGTATCGGATATCGCCTATGAAGTTGGTTTTGCCGATGCAAACTATTTCACCAAAGCTTTCACTCTTGAATATGGACTAACGGCCTCCGAACTACGGAAATCGTTCTGTTAGGATATTGAAACAATACTACTAAGAATGAAACAATAAGGCATCACTCCTCCGCTATTTCATGGGTAATTTTGAGTCAACGTTGAACCAAATAATACTCAAAGCCATGAAAAAGATTATCGTTTTTATTGCAGTATCGATGCTGCTTTTCGTGGGTTCAGGATGTAATAAGGACCCATTTTTTACCGAAGAACCTGAAGTGAGCCTGAAATCTGCCGAAATGAAGACTATCCCCATTAAGGCAGATATTTATGCGGTTGTGAGTGAAGAGCGAGATGGCCTTGCTTATGCAGGAAATCTTGGTGGTACAATTTCCCATTTAGGGGAATTAATCTTTGAAAAAAGCACTTTTTCAAGAACCTATTTCGAATTTCGTGAAGGACCCGCTGTTTACTGGAAAATGAACGGCGATGTGGCTGCAAGTAATGGCGATGTGATGCATTACACGTTGTGGGGCGAATTAAACCTGGCTAAAAACGAATATCAAAGTACCGTTACCTATAACGGTGGTACCGGGAGATTTGAAAATGTAACAGGTTACCTTGATCTCACCGGATATGTGGATCAGGTCAGCAGAAACCTGATCATGAAAGGAGAAGGGATGATCAGCAACGCTGCTAGATCAAAGAAATGAAAAGTTGAAAAAAAGAGGCTATTTAATGTCTTTTGGGTTCATTTTTCAGGATGTGAAGGAACAGGGTTTCCGGATTTCCGGAGCATTAAAAATCAAAGACTATGAAAAAGAAATTTACCTTTTCGAAAAGAATCAGAAACAGTCTTATTGCCTTCTTCTTAGGGATAATCCTGATTGCTGGCGGTTGCTACACTATTGAGTATATTATTCAACCCGCAGTTGTCCGTCCGAACAGTACTTTTAATGTTAAAATTGCCATTAAACCGGAAGAGGGAAATACTGAGGGATATGAATCAGGAACAGGGATTTTGGGAATTGTTCTACCGGAAGGTTGGATGGTAAAAGATTCGATAGGATATTCGGTAAGTGGAGATGGACCTGTTCAGGTAGGTGTTTTTTGTTTTGATGCCGGTGTTGTTTCGTTCCTTAATAGTTATGCCACACAGCCACCATCCGGCTATCGTTGGTGGGGAGCAAAATCACATGATGTGATAAACTTGCGTAATTTTAAAACCGGGGTCGTTAATTTAACAATCCTGACCAATGAAAAACTTGGAGAATTTAAAACCAAGTATATTTTGGGAGATAATAGTTTTTGGTATAAAGAGGAGATTACAGATCCATACGGCATTGTTACGGAAAGCGAATTTATCCCAATTATGGTTGATTTTACCGAATCTACAGTAAATACCTGGATAAATGAGGCGTGGGAAGTTTATCCTAATCCCTCAAAAGGACAGATTTACATCCGGCAAGCAAGTTTAACAGATGGAATTGTGATGAAGGTTTACGATTTGAATGGAAGACTTCAAAAATCGGAAGTCCTCCGTGAAAGTCTGAATTATGTTGATTTAAGTATCCTGTCAAAGGGTATTTATATTATTTCTTTGGAGAAACATGGTGAGATCAAAGCAAAACAGCTGATTATTCAATGATCAACGATGTTTGGCCAGTTTTTGCATAAGGCCTACCCTTTTTTGCGAGGGATGATCGACCGGGTAAGGTAGGATGAGATATCCGATTGAAAAAAAACGGAACTAATACTGATAATAAGGAGGTTGAGAAAGCCTCCTTATTTATGACTTGGCAGCTGCCTGATTCCGAAAATCATCCAGGCAAATTTTGAAACAATCCTACTGAAAATGAAACAATAAGCAACCAATCCTCTCCCGCTTTGTAAATAATTTTGATTCGTAGTTTAATCATTAAGTTTTAAAGCCATGAAAACGATTTTCATTTTAATCGCAGCATTGATCTTTGCCTTCGGGGGATGTAAAAAAGATCCAATCATTGACCCGGTTGATTCCAGCGGGGACACCGCGGTGACGCCGGACGACGGTAAAACACCTGACGCCGGAAAACTGTCGAATACCGGAACCCCGGTAAAAGGCGTTGTTTTGTTTGAATTTAAGGATATCGATGGGAATAGGTACCATGCCATTCAGATTGGTAAGCAAATCTGGTCTCAGGAAAATTTAAAAACCACTCATTACAATGACGGAACTCCTATGCCGTGCATTAGGGGTACATCCGAGTGGGAAACAATGAATTCAGGAGCTTATTGCCATTATTTAAATGAGGTATCAAACTCGGAAATATATGGGTTGCTGTACAACAATTATGCAGTAACTTCAAACAAACTTGCTCCTGAGGGGTGGCATGTAGCTACTTATGAAGAATGGAATACTCTGTTGACCGAAATTGGTTTTGATATTCATTTATTCAATGCAAATAATAATGTCGGGCCTCTGGTAGATGCAAAGGATTGGAGAGAACCTTTCTATGATTTCAACAATAACAGAATTTTGTGCACAAACAGTACCGCTTTTACTGCTCTGCCCAATGGTTACAGGGATATTTCACTCTCTCAGAGTCTTCCTGAATTTGATTGTTTAGGTGTACAGGCAGCTTGGTGGGCCTCAACGCCAAGTACAATAATTTACCTCGATGGAACTTTTGGCATTTTCCCGAGAAATGACAGGCCCAATAATGTGGGGGCCGGTATTAGGTTGGTAAAAGATGCTGACTAATTTGAGCTCAATAGGTCTGTAATCTTTCCTGAAAAATAGCTACTTGAGGATTGTAGCATTAAAAATTTTTTAGGGTAATAAAAAAGAGTCAGTTTAACGGAGCACAGAATCATCCGGATCATTGCTTCCCCAAAAAGCAACCAATCGGGCATTAATAGTCATTTGGCGGCATAAGTGCCTGTAAGTTTTGCCATGCAATGAGGCAGAAAAAGTGGTGAAGAGCATGTACCAAGCTGGTCTGTTTCAATTCCACGATGGTACGATTAGAAGAGTTGTCCAGATGATGAATCCGGTAGTAATCTACGAGTTTCAATTCCACGATGGTACGATTAGAAGCATGTAGAGGTGCTAAAACACCTCAATATGATTAGTTTCAATTCCACGATGGTACGATTAGAAGAGGAATTGCGTAATCAAAACGCCACCGGCGGGAATCAGTTTCAATTCCACGATGGTACGATTAGAAGTATTTCCCGCGGTAGTCAATATCCTCCTTCCCGGTAAGTTTCAATTCCACGATGGTACGATTAGAAGTATTTCCGCTACAAAGGGAAAGTTGAAAAACGCGCCGTTTCAATTCCACGATGGTACGATTAGAAGTTCCTCCCGCGATGGTTGCCTTCAGCGGAGACAGACGTTTCAATTCCACGATGGTACGATTAGAAGTTCCTCTCTCAATCGACCTCAATTCAGCATACACTGTTTCAATTCCACGATGGTACGATTAGAAGCTGTTGCATTCAGCGGAATGACCCTGACCATCCAGAGTTTCAATTCCACGATGGTACGATTAGAAGTTAACATCGGCGATCGTGGTGAATTCTCCCGCACAGTTTCAATTCCACGATGGTACGATTAGAAGAGGAAATCCTTGAGCATGCAATAACCCGCGCTATCGTTTCAATTCCACGATGGTACGATTAGAAGAGGCACGGCCACCAACTTTTACTTTTACCGCAAAAGGTTTCAATTCCACGATGGTGCGATTAGAAGTTCAACTCGTCGATGCAGGGCCTGGCCGAAAATTTGTTTCAATTCCACGATGGTGCGATTAGAAGCAGGGCCGCTGGGGAGTAGCCACCGAAGCAATCGAGTTTCAATTCCACGATGGTACGATTAGAAGCTGAAAAAAGAAGACCAGCTGCGCCCAACCCAGCTGATTTCAATTCCACGATGGTACGATTAGAAGGCAGCGTGGTGTCGGAGATATAGCGGCGGTTGCGGATTTCAATTCCACGATGGTACGATTAGAAGCTCGCTAATAATGCCGCGAAAAATTATGCCGCCCGTATTTCAATTCCACGATGGTGCGATTAGAAGATAAAAAGTTGGTGTGATCTCAACGCTGCCTTTTTTGTTTCAATTCCACGATGGTGCGATTAGAAGCGCACAGAATCCGACAATTGGCGTTTTTTAATTCCGTTTCAATTCCACGATGGTGCGATTAGAAGCGGCCAGCAGGTTCCGCAAAGTTACATTCCCCATGTTTCAATTCCACGATGGTGCGATTAGAAGAAGAGAAAGCAAAGGACATCATTCCAAATTTCTAGTTTCAATTCCACGATGGTGCAATTAGAAGCTCGCTTCGCTCGCTGCCCACCCTCCGCGCGTTTGGTTTCAATTCCACGATGGTGCGATTAGAAGCTGATTGCCCCGCCAAATTGGGTTCCCACATAAGGGTTTCAATTCCACGATGGTGCGATTAGAAGTTTGGAATTGAAAGAAAAACCGAAACCACGACAGTTTCAATTCCACGATGGTGCGATTAGAAGACTGCGCACAAAAGCTCAGT
>JARKOX010000064.1 GCA_029975525.1 Prolixibacteraceae bacterium
ATTTTTTGATATTCGTAACCTTCGGTAGATCCCAGCCGGAAAAGCGAGTCGTTTTTCATAAGGGCAATTACTCCTGATCCCAGCGAACTTACGCCGTGCAGCACAACCAATACCCAGTCGGCCAGCTTGTGGTAGTCGCCCATTTCAGGGGTGTGGATTTTGTCAATGATCAGTTCGGGTTTCAACTTGCCAAACAGGTCTTTCACGTTGCGGCAGTCGAAGTAGTTGCGGAAGCCGAATTTGTCATTTTCCCAGCTGACGCTTTCGCCCTGGGCAATGATCCGGAAGCCCTCTTTGATCGACGGGGCCTGGTAGTTGTCGACTTCTACGAAGTTGCCGTCGGGTTGTACAATGCCCAGTCGCACGTTGGTCCGTTTTTCAAATTGCGGATACGCTTCCGGGGCGACAAATTCAACGGTGAGGGCCTTTTTTTCAGAGGCGGCCAGGTTGACAACCACAACCGCTTCGTCCCACACACTGTCGCCATCCAGGTCGTCAACCTGCGAGGGCTGGAGCTGTCCGTCAATTTTGAATACCGGGAGTTTCCCGTCGGGCAGTTCGAGCTTCGAAGCCAGCTGGTCGCGGGTGAAAATCAGCGCCTCGTCGGGCCTTTCAACAGCCAGCGGGTTTTCAACGGTCCACTGTACCGGTTGCTGGCAGGAGAACATTCCCGTCAGGAGGATAGATAAAAGCAGCAGTTTTGTTTTCATAATTATTCCGGAATTTCATTTTCTCCTTTAACATATCCGAAATTGGCGAGGATCCCGCCATCCACAAACAGGATGTGTCCGTTTACAAAATTGCTGGCCTGCGATGCCAGGAACATGGCGGCGTTGCCCACATCTTCCGGTTCGCCCCAGCGGCCGGCGGGTGTGCGCATCATCACCAGGTCGTTGAACGGATGGTTTCCTTCGCGGATGGGAGCCGTTTGCGATGTGGCAATGTAACCAGGTCCGATTCCGTTAACCTGGATATTGTATTTGGCCCATTCGCAGCACATGTTGGCTGTGAGCAGTTTCAGGCCGCCCTTGGCCGCTGCGTAGGCAGAAACGGTGTTCCGGCCGTAAATGCTCATCATGGAGCACATGTTGATGATTTTACCGCTCCGTTTTTTGATCATGTTGGGGGCAACCCGTTTGCTGACAATCAGCGGGGCGACCAGGTCCACGTCGATGACCTGTTTGAAATCGGCCACCGGCATGTCAAGGATCGGGATCCGCTTGATGATGCCGGCGTTGTTTACCAGGATGTCAATCGTGCCCACCTCTTTTTCGATAATGGAAATGCCCCGATCCACGTCGGCTTCGTCGGTGACGTCAAATTTGACGGTAAACACGTCGATGCCGGCCTTTTGGTATTCGGTTTTGCAGCTTTCCAGTTTTTCTTCGTTGAGGTCGTTGACACAAATTTTGGCTCCGGCTTTTCCCAGGGTGATCCCGATTGCCATCCCAATTCCGTGGGTGCCGCCGGTAACCAGGGCTACTTTGCCGGTGAGGTTGAATAATTCTGCTGACATATTCTCTGTTTTTTAGTCGTTAAAATCTTAGCGTAACTGATTGGGCTGGATGACATCCATGTCGCTGTAGTCCAGGTTTTCACCGGCCATGCCCCAAATGAAAGCATAGTTGCTGGTGCCGGCAGCCGAATGGATCGACCAGCTGGGGGAGATTACCGCCTGTTCATTTTGCATCCAGATGTGACGGGTTTCCTGCGGTTCGCCCATAAAATGGCAAACGGCCTGTCCTTCCGGAACTTCAAAATAGAAGTAAACTTCGTTGCGGCGCGAGTGGGTGTGCGGAGGCATGGTGTTCCATACCGAGCCGGGTTTTAATTCGGTCAATCCCATCTGGAGCTGACAGGTCTCCACCACCTGGTTGATGAGCAGCTGGTTAATTTGTCTTTCGTTGGAAGTCTCCAGCGAACCCAGCTTCAGTACGCGTGCATTTTCGCGGGTAATGTGGCGGATCGGGAACTCTTTGTGAGCCGGCGCCGAGTTGATGTAAAATTTGGCCGGATTGGCAGCATCGGCCGAGCGGAAAATAACCTCACGGCTTCCTTTGCCGATGTATAGCGCTTCTTTGTATTCCAGGACATATTCAGCGCCATCAACCAATACCGAACCTTTGGCGCCCACGTTGATGATCCCTACTTCGCGACGCTCGCAAAAGTAGGACGCTTTCAGCGGATCAATGGTTTCCAGGGGCAGGTCATTGCCAACCGGAACAGCTCCGCCGGCGATATACCGCTCAATCTGGGAGTAAACCAGCCGGACTTTGCCTGGCTCCATTACTTTTTCAACCAAAAACTCTTTACGGATACGATCGGTTCCGTAAGTTTTGAAATCAACGGGGTGAAAGGAGTGCCTTTCCTCAAAAATAGTTGTCATAATAGTATATTATTGAAGATTTAACTGTTTTTTTCTGTTAAGTGCCTCAAGGTAGTAATAATCTGCGTAGTTTAACGGAACATCGATCTCTTTTCCAGCAGGTTTATGCCCCACGCAGTGTTTCAGCAGGAAGCCGCCATTGGTGCCGGTTTCGGCCAGGTATTGGTCAGAGCTCAGCGATTCCACTATTTTCAAGGCCGTCGTGCGGTATTTCTCCTGATCTACACCTTCAAAAGTAGAGAGTTCGAGCAGGGCCGACGCGGTGATGGCTGCTGCCGAAGCGTCGCGTTCCGTGTGGGGAATGGCCGGATCATCGAAATCCCAGTAGAAAACATAGTCTTCCGGAAGATTTTGCAACATAAAGTCGGCAATTCGGGTGGCGGCGTCCAGGAATTTCGGATCCTGGGTTTCCCGGAAGACCATTGTGTAGCCATAAAGGCCCCAGGCCTGTCCGCGCGCCCAGGCCGATTCGTCGGTTAACCCCTGGTGGGTTTGTTTCTTTTCCACCTGTCCGGTGATGGTGTCGTAGCTCACCACATGAAACGAGCTCATGTCGTCGCGAAAGTGGTTGGCCAGCGTTGTGTTGGCATGGGTGACGGCAATGTCGCGATATTTGGGATCGCCGGTGGTTTTAGATGCCCAGAAAAGCATCTCAAGGTTCATCATATTGTCGATGATGACCGGGTATTGCCATTTGTCGGTATTGTGGTCCCACGATTTGATACACCCGATGGTAGGGTTGAAGCGGGTAATCAGACTTTCGGAAGCCTGCAGGACAACCTGCTTGTAACTTTCGTCACCAGTGAGCCGGTAGGCATTTCCGTAGCTGCAAAAAGCCATAAATCCCAGGTCGTGAGTCGATTTCAAATACTGAACTCCTTCCAGTTTTACCGTATTGGCTACTGCAACAGGAATCCATTTTTCGTTTTGGGTCAGTTCATAGATCTGCCAGAAAGTGCCGGCGGGAAATCCGCTCGTCCAGTCCCGGAAGGCGACCATGTGGTAACCCGACGAATCGGTATAGGTTCGTGCAACTTTCTCCGGATCGCTATTGTTTTCGGCAAAGAAATTCAATTGCAATTCCAACTCTTTTGTTAAGTTTGTGCAATTGTTTTCATTAGATCCCCGGTTGCAGCCTAAAAGCAAAAAAAGGGAAAAAATAATAATCGTTGTTTTTTTCATAAGGATGTTCATTAAATTCTTTTTGGTAAAATGAGTAATTTTTAGCAAAAGTAAGAATAAAATAAACAAGTTGCAATCGATTGCATTTTGAAAGAAAAATATTTATTTTGAATTTAATATCCTGAAGATATACCGGCAAAAAATGTTGAAAAACAGCAGGAAGGATGAAGTCGGGATGAGATTTTGAAAGGCAGGAAATGAAAAGAGCTAACAGAATGAATACTAAACCGGAAACGACCATTCATGACATCGCCCGCGAGTTGGATGTTTCAGCATCAACCGTTTCAAGAGCTTTGAAAAACAATCCGTTGATCAGTGAGAAAACCAGGGAGAAGATTAAGCAGGTTGCCATAGAAATGGGGTACCGCCCCAATGTGGTAGCTTCCAACCTTCGCACCCGCCGGACCAATACCTTGGGGGTAATTGTTCCGCTGATCAATCGTCACTTTTTTTCGTCCGTAATCAGCGGGGTGGAGGAGGTGGCATACAAAGCCGGTTTTGCCGTTACCATTTCCCAGTCGAATGATGATTTTCAGAAGGAGTCGCAAATTGCACAAGCCTTGTTTGCCAGCCGCGTCGATGGTGTTATTTTGTCGGCCAGTATGGAAACCATTACTTCGCAGCATCTGAATCTGTTTACCGACCGTAACATTCCGCTCGTTTTTTTCGACAGGGTTTTGGATGATGTTGCTGCCAACAAAATTGTTGTGGACGATTTCCGGGGAGGCCTGCTGGCTACCCGGCATCTGATTGAACAGGGCTGCCGTCATATTGCCCACATCGGAGGCCCTTTAAATTTGGCGATTTACCGCGACCGGCTAAACGGTTACCTGAAAGCTTTAAGCCAGGCGGGACTTCAGCCGCTGCCCGAAGGCGTTTTACATAACCGGCTTACCCGGTCCGACGGTGATGAGGCGATCCGGCAGCTGATGAAACTGCCACAGCTGCCCGATGCGATTTTTTGTGCCAACGATACCACCGCTCTCAGTGTAATTATCTATCTCCGCCAGCAAAAGATCCGTATCCCCGAAGACGTTGCCCTGGTAGGCTTCAGTAACGAGCCTTTTTCAGAGGTTGTCAGCCCGGCGCTCAGCACCATCAAACAGCCGGGGTATGAAATGGGATTAAAGGCTGCCGAATTGATCATCCGTCAGATCAATGGCGAGCTGTCGGCAAACGATTTTACCACTTATGTGATGCCAACCGAATTGATTATTCGTGAATCGTCATTACATCAAGGGGTGGTTATCGCCTGACAGGAACAGCAGGGGGTTGGTCACTTTGGCCTTTTTCCGTTTTTTATCGGGAGTTCCAGGGAAAAAGTGGTGCCTTCGTTTTCCTGGCTGCTGAAACAGATTTTTCCATTCAGATAATTTTCCGTCAGTAGTTTTATGCTGTAGGTTCCGGTTCCGCGCCCTTCGCCTTTGGTGGAGAAGGAACGTTTGAACAGCTGGAGTTGCGTCTGGCGGTTGATGCACTGTTCGTTGTGCACCGAAAAAACCACCTGCCCGTCCATCGCGCGACAGGTAATGGTCACCTTTCCGTTGGGAGGAGTAGCCTCCAGTGCATTTTTGATCAGGTTTCCCAGCACCCGTCTCAGGATGGCCGGATCGGTGTAAATCCGGACGTCGTCCACTGTGTCGGCTATCAGGTGGCGCAGGTTGGCCACTTCGTGCCGGGCATATAATTCGATTACTTCAGAAATAATCTGGCCGGTTTTTATTTCGCAGTTTTTGATAACCAGTTCGTGGCGTTCGGCCTGGTTGAGCTGCTGGTGTGATTTGATTTCATCAATCAAATGGTCGGAGCTGCGCCGGATCAGCATGGCCATCCGGGCCATCTCTTCCGGATCGTCAATCTGGGGTAAAATTTCAGACAACCCCGAAATTCCTCCCACACTGTTCAGTACATCGTGAAAGAAGATTCTTTCAAGGATCTGGCGCCGCTTTTCGTGGCTAATGTCGAGCAGGATGAAGATGGTAAAGTTCTCTTCGCCGATTGCAAAAGGGATCGACCAAACCCGCAGATCGAGCGCTTCGTTGTTGGAGATCAGGATTTGGCATTCCTGCATCGACTTTTCGCCGGCCTGCGCTTGCAGGATCGATTTGACAGCGCCGCAGGTTCTGCAGAATTCCGAGGTTCCGCAGCCGTGTAAGGTTGCGCTGGCATAGGTGCAGTTCAGTATTTCGCCCGGCCGTTTTCCCAGAATGGTGGTCAGTTCGGTGAGATTTTGGTTCTCCAAAAAGATTTGGTTGGCAAAAATGATCTGGCGTTGTTGATTTAGAACCACCAGCATAAATGGAAGTGTGTCGACGATGTATTTGAAAATATGGGAGTTGCTCAGCAGGTGGTTTTGTTTTTCCAGTACTTCGAATGGAGCTCTTTCCGGAGGAGCAAAATAAGAAACAGGTTCATTCGTATTCATGCGAGTTAATCTTGTGGTTTCGGTCTTGAATAGTCTGTAAAATCAGACCATACACAAAAATAAACGGCTATTTGATACGGGCAATACCTGTCCGGTGAAATTCTCTTTTTTTCGCGGTTGTGTTACCTGATTGTGCGAAAATGGCTCTCCAAAAGGGAGTAAAGTTCGGGAGGTTGGGGGAGCGGCTGTTTTATGCCGGATTAACCGGAATGCTGAATAAAACCGAGAAAAAATGCAGAATGCTGCCTCCCAGTACGAAAATGTGCCAGATGCCGTGAGCGTACGGCAGTTTCCGCCAGGCGTAGAAGATCACTCCCGCACTGTAGGAGATGCCACCCAAAAAGAGAAACAGCAAACTGAGCGGTGGCAGGTTTTTGATGATCTCGTGCAGGGCAATTACAAACATCCAGCCCATTGCCAGGTAGATGCCCACCATCAGTTTCCGGAATTTGGTGAGGTAGATGGAGCGAATGACCACCCCGGCGAGGGCCAGTCCCCAGATCACGCCAAAAAGTGACCATCCCCAGACGCCCCGGAGGCTGGTCAGCAGGTAAGGGGTGTAGGTGCCGGCAATCAGTACAAAAATGGCGGCATGGTCAAAGCGGGCAAACAGGTTTTTGATCCGTTTGCGGGTAATGCTGTGGTATAAAGTTGAAGAGGTGTAAAGCAAAATCAGGGAAGCGCCAAAAATGGAAAAGCTGACCACATGCCAGGCGTTGCCATGAACAACAGCCGTTACCACCAAAATGACCAAGGCTGCAATGCTGAGTGGAATTCCGATGCCATGGGTGATGCTGTTGACAATTTCTTCCCGCAGGGTAAGCTCACGACGAAGCGGCGCATTGTTGTTTAACATGTTCTTTTGTTTTCAGTGACTTCACAAAGATATCATCAATCTGTTTTGGAATGATGCCGGTTAAAGTTAATGATTTGTAAAAAATCGCTCGGTAAACCGGGGTTTTTATAAAAATATACCGGAAAGCAGAACGTCTGTTGACAAGGGAAACCTGCCGAAAAACAGGGGAATGAAACAGTTGTTTTGTAACAATTGATACACGCTGTTCCGGTAAAAAAGCCGAAATTAGCTACATGTACCTGAAAAACTGCTTCTATGATAAAACGTTTACTTCCACCACCTGTCTGGAGATTTCCGGTTTTAATTTTATTGGCGATTTTTGTGGGCCTCGGATTGTTTGTTCTTTATCTTTCAAAAGCGCATTCCTACTTGTCTGACCGCCCCGAAACCTGCACCAACTGCCACATCATGGCTCCGCAGTATGCCACCTGGAACCACAGCTCGCACCGCGAGATAACCAACTGCAACGACTGCCACGTTCCGCACGATAATGTGCTGAACAAATATTTTTTCAAGGCCAAGGATGGATTGCGGCATGCGACGATTTTTACCTTGCGGGCCGAACCGCAGGTTATCCGGATTAAAGAGGCCGGAGCGCGGGTGGTGCAGGATAATTGCATTCGCTGCCATTCGCAGTTGCTTGTCGATCCGAAGCTGGAAGCTTCCGTTGCTGCCCACAAGCAAACCCGCGAAGGACGTCGTTGTGTGGAATGCCATCGCGAAACTCCCCACGGAACGGTAAACAGCCTGTCGAGTGTCCCTTTTGCCAGGGTACCGCTTCCCGAAAATCCGGTGCCGGAGTGGCTGAAGAAATATCTGAAAAACAAATAAAAACCAATTTCTTATGAAATCCATTACTTCATTAACCGAAAAAAGGCCTGCTTTGGCCTGGATTCTTTTTATAGCTACCATTGTCATTGTCTTTTTGCTGGGATTGCTGGCTTCTTCCATTGTTGAGCGCCGCATGGAAGCTTCGTTTGTAAATGTTCCCAGAATAGAGATCCGCGATTTTGAACCCCGGAATGCGGTGTGGGGCGAAAATTATCCCCGTGAATTTCAGTCCTATTACGGAACTGCCGACACTTCGTTTCGCAGCAAACACGGGGGAAATGCCATGATCGACATGCTCGAGGTGGATCCCCGGCTGGTCGTATTGTGGGCGGGGTACGGTTTTTCACGCGATTACAGCCAGGGGCGCGGCCATTACTACGCCATTGAGGATGTTTACAATACGCTTCGGACCGGCGCCCCCAAAACGGCTGACGCCGGACCGCAACCCAGCACCTGCTGGACCTGCAAAAGCCCCGACGTGCCCCGGTTGATGAACGAACGCGGCGTTACCCAGTTTTATACCGGAACCTGGGCCAGCCTGGGAAGCGAAGTGGTGAATCCGATTGGTTGCGCCGACTGCCACGATCCCAAAACCACCAACCTGACCATCACCCGCCCGGCGCTTATCGAAGCTTTTCAGCGGATGGGGAAAGATGTTACCAAAGCCAGCTACCAGGAGATGCGCAGCCTGGTTTGCGCACAGTGCCATGTGGAGTATTATTTCAACAAAAAGGTTGCTGAAGGCGCCAACTACCTCACCTTCCCGTGGGACGAAGGTCTGACCGCAGAAGCCATGGAAGCCTATTACGACAAGGCTGATTTCTCGGACTGGACCCATGCCATCAGCAAGGCGCCGATGCTGAAAGCCCAGCATCCCGACTATGAAGTTTACATGCTGGGGATACACGCTCAGCGCGGCGTTTCGTGCGCCGACTGTCACATGCCCTACGCCAGCGAAGGCGGACAGAAATTTACCGATCATAAAATGCAGTCGCCGCTCAATAATATTTCGAATTCGTGCCAGGTTTGCCACCGCGAAGAGGCTGCCACACTGGTGCAAAACGTTTACGAACGGCAGGATAAAATCATAGAAAGCCGCGATCAGCTCGAAATCCAGCTGGTGCGCGCACACCTGGAAGCCGGCAAGGCGTGGGAACTGGGCGCCACCGAAGAGCAGATGAAAGACATCCTGAAAGGGATCCGACATGCCCAATGGCGTTGGGATTACGCGGCCGCCAGCCACGGAGGCTCTTTTCATGCGCCGGTCGAAACCGGCAGGATCGTTTCCACCGGAATAACCCTGGTGCAGGAAACCCGCCTGAAACTGGCCCGGTTGCTGGCTTCGCTCGGATACAACCAGGAAGTTCCCTATCCCGATATTGACACCAAAGCCAAAGCACAGAAATTTATCGGGCTGGACATGGAGAAGCTGAACCGGGAAAAACAGGAGTTTAAGCAGGAGATTGTGCCGGAATGGAAAAAACTGGCTGCCGAGCGCGAAAAAGCCTGGGATGTTATTGCGCAGTAATGGTACTCAATGAATTAAAAAAGATCGATCATGAATAGTAAACGATTATGGTTATCAATGGCCGGGGCGTTGTTGCTGGCTCCGGCACTCCGGGCCCAGTTCTCTCTTTCGGGCGAATTCCGGCCGCGTACCGAACTGAGCCGCGGCTATTCCACGCTGGCGTCCGACGGACAGAAGGCATCGGTTTTTACCTCGCAGCGCACCCGTTTGAATGCCGCCTTCAAAAATGAATTTATTCAGACTTCGTTGGTGTTGCAGGATGTCCGGCTTTGGGGAGGTCAGCCACAACTGGTGACAAACGAAGACTATGCCGTATCGCTGCACGAAGGCTGGGCCGAAATCTTTTTCAAACCGGAGTTTTCCCTGAAGGCCGGAAGACAGGAGCTGGTTTACGACGACAGCCGCATCTTCGGAAATGTGGGCTGGACCCAGCAGGGACGTTCACATGATGTGGCGCTTTTCAAGTACCAGAAAAATTTTAAACTCCATTTCGGACTGGCCCACCATGAAAGTGGTAACCGCAGGAACAATCTTTACAACGGTCCCGACGCCTACAAAGACCTGCAGTTTGTGTGGTTTAACAAGACCTGGACCAACGAGGCGCTGAGTCTGCTTTTTCTGAACAACGGCCTGCCGGTGTCGCGCAACAACGAACAGGAAACACGCTATTCCCAAACAATGGGCGGGCGGTTTACCTTCAATCCCAAACCGGTGCTGGTGGCTACAAATTTCTACTACCAAACCGGAAAAGACGGGGCGAATAAATCGATAAATGCCTACAATTTTCTGTGCGAAGTCTCGGCAAAAATGTCGCCTACCGCCACGGCCACTTTGGGGTTTGAAACCCTTTCGGGAACCGATGCCGGAGAAACCGGTGAAAACAATTCGTTCAATCCGTTTTACGGGACCAACCACAAATTCAACGGTTTCATGGACTACTTTTATGTCGGGAATCATCTGAATTCCGTTGGGCTGAACGACATCTATTTCCTGTGGAACTGCAACCGTTTCAAAAATATTTCCTGGAATCTTCACCTGCACTATTTTGGGGCGGCGGCCAAACTGCCCGGCGATGCCAACAGTTATTTGGGCACCGAAGCTGATTTTGATCTGACCTGGACGGTCAACCCTTTTACCAAAATTACCGGCGGATGGTCGCACCTGTGGGCAGGCGAAAGTATGGAGATTCTGAAGGGAGGAGACCGGAAAACAGGCCAGAACTGGGCCTACCTGATGATTGCCGTTACCCCGTCCTTTCTCAAATAAACCTGAACCTGCCAAGCTGATTTATTGTTGAAAAGATACCGGAACCTGGTGAAAAATCGGGTTCCGGTGTTTAAAATGTTGTCATGAACAAAACCAAGTGGATTAAACTTTTTCGAAAACTTCATAAGTGGCCATCAATTGTTATCGCCTTTTTTGCCATTCTGTTTGCGGTTTCGGGAATTGTCCTGAACCATCGCGATTTTTTTTCAGGATTCGACCTCTCCCGCAGGTTGATGCCGCCGGGTTACCAGTACAAAAACTGGAACCTGGCTGCCGTTCGCTCGTCGTTGACGCTGAGTGCCGATTCGGTGCTGATTTACGGAAATATCGGCATTTGGCTTTCGGATAGCACCTTTTCCGGTTTTACCGATGTAAACCAGGGGTTCCCGCGCGGAATTGACAAACGTAAGGTCTATGCGCTGGCCCGTTTTAACGGCCAGCTGGTTGCCGGAACTCACTTTGGATTGTACCGCACCGGCCGGGACAACTTCAACTGGCAAAAGCTGCAACTGCCGGTGGGCGAGGAGCGGATTACCGACCTGGCGCTGAAAGACGACACCCTGCTGGTACTTACCCGCAGTTTTTTGCTGAAAACCCGGGATTTGCTCCGTTTTGAAGTTGTCACGCTGCCTCCGCCCGAAGGTTACCAACGTAAAACCGGTCTTTTCAATACCCTTTGGGAATTGCACAGCGGCGAGCTGTTTGGACTGGCGGGCCGCCTGTTTGTCGATTTACTCGGGCTGACCGTCATCCTGCTGTGTGTGACCGGGCTGCTTCATTTTTTCTTTCCGAAGTGGATCAAACGCCGGAAAAACCGCCGGCAGCCTCCCGAGAAGCTGTTGGCTGCCAAACGCGTCAACCTGCGCTGGCACAATGTGGTTGGTTATCTGGCTGTCCTGTTTCTGGTGATCAATACTGTTGCCGGCATGTTCCTGCGCCCGCCGCTTCTCATTCCGGTTGCCGGCGTGCAGGTGGGCATCATTCCGTTTACCCATCTGGACAATCCCAATCCGTGGTACGATAAGCTGCGGCGGGTTACCTGGAATGAGGCGTTCGGCTGCTATCTCTTTTCCACTTCGGAAGGCTTTTTTCAGGCCGACGAAGGTCTGGACAAACCGCCGCAACCAACTCCGTCGCAGCCGCCGGTGAGCGTGATGGGATGTAACGTGCTGGAACCTGCCGGACCGGTCTCTTACCTGGTCGGATCATTCAGCGGGTTGTATGTCTGGAATATTTCGCGGGAAACGGTGGTCGACTTTATCACCGGGCAGCCCTACCGGCAACCGGCCAGCCTGGGGCGTCCTACCGGCGACCACATGGCAGCCGGGTTTGTCGCCTCTCCCAACGGAGAAGCGTGGTGGTTCGATTACAACCACGGTGCCACTGCGCTGGGCAGCGGCGAGGTATTTCCGGAGATGGAGCGCGCGGTTTTACAGAAAACTCCGATTTCGTGGTGGAATGCAGCCCTGGAGGTTCACACCGGGCGGATCTTCGAACATCTGGTGGGGCCATTTTACATTTTGTATGTTCCGCTGGCCGGAATTTGCCTGCTCATGGTATTGATCAGCGGATTTTTTGTCTGGTGGATGGCCTACCGGAAAAAGAAAAAGAGCGCGGCTCCTCGTTGATTTTCGAAACGGCTTATCGTTTTTTCCACAAAAGGCGTGCGCGGATCAACTCTGCGCCGTCGTTTTCCCGGACCACGGCGCACAGGTGTTCGGCGCCGTTTAAAGGCTGCTGTTTTACTGCCAGCCGGTCGTTGGGCATCCCCTCTTTCAGGAAGTTGACTTCGAGCTCTTTCAGTTCGTGGTTTTCATGAAAATCGAAGGAGTAGCTGTTGTTGATCCGTTCCAGGTAGCGTCCCGAGTTGAAGTGCTGGTTGATGTCGATTTCGTTGAAGAGCACCGGCGTGTAAATCAACTCGTCGGCCGACACCGGTGACTCCAGTTTTCCGGCGTTACTCCCAACCACACTCTCCTGGTAGGCGGGGAAGTTTTTGAACTGGCTCAACCGCTGGATACGTTTGGTCTCCAGGTCGAGGACCAGCCAGCTGCTGGTTGCCCGGATGATTTCAGTTCCGTTGGCATCCAGAAAGCGGAAGTCGCGATAGGCAAAAAAGCCGTCGGTGCCCCGCGACCAGGTTTCGAGCGTAAATTCTTCTTTCCAAACCGGGCGACGTTCGATTTTTACCAGTAACCGCGAAAGAACCCAAAAGAGCTGGTCCTCGCGCAGGTGGTCAAAGCCAAAACCCAGCAGGTGGGCGTGTTCCCAGGCAATTTCCTGCATGTAATAGAACAGAAAAGGGGTGGAGACTTTTCCAAACCGGTTGATGTGAAAGGATTGTGCCTTCAGTTGATTGAGATGTTTCATTCCGGATAAATTCAGTAAACTTTTTGGCAAATTTATTGTTCAATTTTGAAATTTTCTCTTCTTTAACCATTTTTGTAAAAAATTTCGGGAGATGGAATCGATTATTATTAAGACACCGGAGCAGATTGAAGGCATCCGGCGGAGCAGCCGGTTAGCCGCCCAGGCGCTCGATTTTATATCGGATTATGTGAAAGCCGGCGTCACAACTGCCTATCTGGATCAGTTGATCGATGACTTTATCGCCCGAAACGGCGCGGTCGCGGCCACCAAAGGTTACAACGGTTTTCCCAAATCGTGCTGCATTTCGCCCAACGAAGTGGTTTGTCACGGTATTCCTTCGGAAGCGATTGTGTTGAAAGAGGGAGACATCCTGAATGTGGATGTCACCACCATTCTGGACGGTTACTACGGCGACACCTCCCGTATGTTTGCCGTCGGGGAAATTTCGGCGGTTGCACGTAAACTGATTGAGGTGACCAGGCATAGCCTCACCCTGGGGATTCAGCAGGTACGGCCCGGAAATTATTTCGGGAACATCGGTTTTGTGATCAACCGTTATGTGCGGGCCAACGGGTTTAGCGTGGTTTATGAATTTTGCGGACATGGGGTGGGAGTGCGTTTTCACGAGCCTCCGCAGGTTGATCATGCCGCTCGCAGGAACAGCGGTGAAATTATGCGCCCCGGAATGATTTTTACCATCGAACCGATGATTAACGAAGGCCGCCCCTCGACCGTAGTTGACAAAAAAGACGGCTGGACTGCCCGCACTGCCGACGCGCGGCTTTCGGCCCAGTTTGAACACACGGTGCTGGTTACGCCAACCGGGTTTGAAGTGCTTTCCGATTCGCAAAATGAGTACCTGATAACCTGATCAGGATTCAATCAGTTTTGTGTAATAAAAAAACGCCGGAACGTTTTGGTTTCCGGCGCCATTCAATCGGTGAATCAGTCTGCTATTTCCATATTTCAGGATCGGTCATCCAGGATTCCAGCTGCAGTGGTTTTTCTTTTTCAATTCCGGTGCTGAAGTAGATTTCGTTGGTCATCCAGCTTTCCAGTTCGAGCGGCTCTTCACGGGCGGTTTCGCTCATCCCGGCGACTACAAAATTGGCGCTGTTGGTCATCCAGGCTTCCAGTTGCAGCGGGCTGTCGGTGGCTTCTTCAAACCGTGTTTTGGTGGTGAAGTAGCTTTCGTTGGTCATCCAGCTCTCCAGTTCGAGCGGCTCTTCACGGGCGGTTTCGGTAAAGGCGGCTTCAGTCAGCGGCGCTCTGTTGTCGGCAGGTGCCGGAAGTGCGCGGTTGACTGTCACCATTTCGGCCATTTCGTGTCCTGAGTGGCTGGTGAGTTGTCTCCAAAAATCCTGTGCTTCAACCGAAAAACTGATGGCAGCGACGGTTATTGCGATGGCGGTTGCCCTGGCGGCGGTTTTCTGAATGTTGCGAATTGTTTTCATGACTTTGATCTCCTGCTTCTTTTATTTTTCTGTTTTCTGTTTTTTCTTTTTCTTTTTCCGATCATATGACGCATGTTTTTTTATTTCGTTACACCATTTATAGAACTTTTTTTAAGAAGTTACCTTTTTTTGCACTGAAGTATGTTATACATAGAAGTTGGTGTAAGAATAAAATCGATTTCTGTTCTGGCTATGTGCTTGCTTTTTAGTGTTTTATATTTGTTTTGAAAGTTGGACCGACCTGCTGCCTGGGGTTGGATTTTTTTTGTCAGAACAAAAAAAAGAGGGGCAGGTGCTGTCTGGCAGCCCGAAACGGCCTCGGCTCAACGGCAAAAACCGACGAAGGGAAACAGGGATTAAGTTCCCAAAATCAAGCGTTACCGTCTCTTTTTTTTGATGAAGGTACGTTGCGGGGGCGTTATTCATTCTCTCTATCACTCATCGGTTTTAAAAATCGGGAGAAAAAAACTTTTTGTGGCGTCTGCCTGTTTCAGATTCAAAAAACCGAAATGAGAGCATTGTTGAGCAAATACAGATGGACAGCAGTTTTTACTGTTGCCGGAGGAGTTGGAGGATACCTTTACTGGTATTACGTAGGATGTCAGTCGGGAACTTGCCCGATCCAGTCGGTTTGGTACTGGAGTTCGTTGTGGGGAGGAGCAATCGGTTACCTGATTGGCGATTCGGTTCGCGAGATTTTGGAAAAGAGACAGAAAAAGAGAGATGAGCGATCGTTTTCAAAACCTGATTAATTCTGAAAAGCCCGTTTTGGTTGATTTTTATGCGGATTGGTGTGTGCCGTGCCGGTTGATGACCCCGGTGCTGAAAACTGTAAAAGAAGATTTGCGTGACCAGGTCCGGATTGTGAAGGTCAATGTGGACCGAAATCCGGTTTTGGCCAGCCGGTATAATATTCGAAGTATTCCCACCCTGATGCTTTTCCGAAGGGGACATCCGCACTGGACGCGGCAGGGCGTTCCGTCATCTGCCGAAATTCATGAGAACCTGAGTGCCCACCTTTGAATAATCCATTTTTCTGATTTAACTCCTCTTTCAGCTTTCCGGAGTTTCCGTGCGAGGCCGGGGAGGTTGTGGATTGTCTCCATCCGGGGCTTTTTCGTTGCCCACGTTGATGACGAGGATCTCTTTCCAGTTGGTGGTGTAGCGGGGCGACAGTCTTTCCTGGCGCAGTTTCCATTTTCGTTTGGTCCCCTGTGCCGCAAGCTGGATGGTATCGCTGCCGTAGTGGCGGTTCAGCCGGTCAATGGTTTCCATCAGACGCCGTTGCTGGGGAGTGCCCGAGGAGGAGAACAGGTTGAGCTGAACTTCGTTTTCGGGAATCAGCCCCATCACAATCACCCCGGCTTTTTTAAAGAGATACCCCTCGCGATAAATGGCTTTCAGCGCTGCCGTGGCGTGTTTTACCAGTTCGAGGGAGTCGTTGGTGGCAACCGGCAGGCGGATCACCCGGCTGGGGGAATATTGCGGAAGTTCGGAGCGAAACGGGTTGGTCAGGATAAAAACCATCAGCTCGGTGGCTGCCGAATGTTGGTGCCGCAATTTTTCCGCACACTTCATGGTAAAGGTAGCCACGGCTTCGGTCAGCGGTTCGAGTTGACTCTGCGGCTGCCCAAATGAACGGGAGGTGCAGATCGTTTTTTTGCGGGATTGAAACTCTTCCAAATCGATGCAGGAAATTCCGCACAGCTCGTCTTTGGTTCGCAGCCCGGTAACCGAGAGGTGTTTTTTAACCCAGTGCGCAGGCGCCTGGGAAAAATCATAGGCCGTGTGAATTTTGTTGGCATGAAGCCATGCAGCATGCTGCCGTCCAATTCCCCACACTTCGTCAACCATCAGTTTCTGCAGGTACTCGGCCGTAGCGGCTGCCGTTTCAAAAACAAACACGCCGTCCGTCCCCTGTTTTTTAGCTATTTTGTTGGCGACCTTTGCCAGCGTTTTGGTTGGTCCGATGCCAATGCTGACCGGAATTCCGATGTTTTTGAGGAGGGTGCGCCGGATCTGGCGGGCATAATCCGCCGCTTGGGGGGGAGGCAAAAATGAAAAATCGAGAAACGATTCGTCGATGCTGTAAATCTCAAGGGAAGGGGTAAAACCGGCCAGCGTGTTCATAACCCGGTTCGACAGGTCGCCGTAAAGTGCGTAGTTGGAAGAGAACACTTTTACCTGGTTTTTGATGATCAGCTTTTCAATCTGGTACGCCGGAACAGCCATTTTGATGCCCAGTTTTTTGGCTTCCTCGGAGCGCGAAATTACACAGCCGTCGTTGTTTGACAGCACCACAACCGGCTGGCCGATCAAGCCCGGATTGAATACCCGCTCGCACGAAGCGTAGAAATTGTTGCAATCGGCCAGCGCAATCATGGCTACATCTTTTTAATCACATAGGTCACGATGCCCCACACCACAAATTCATTTTCGGCCGTGATCCGGATCGGTTGATACTCCGGGTTTTCGGGGATCAAAAAGGCCTCTCCTTTTTCAAGTTTGACCCGCTTGACGGTGAAGTCGCCGTCTAAAAAGCAGATGGCAATCGAGCCGTTGCGGAGTTCCAGCGAACGGTCGATCACCAGCACGTCGCCGTCTTCAATTCCGACATTGCGCATGGAGGTGCCTTTTACCCGTCCGTAGAAGGTGGCCGTCGGATTGTGGATCAGTTCGCGGTTCAGGTCAATACTCATCTCCATGTAATCGTCGGCCGGCGAAGGAAAACCTGCCGAAATGCCTGTCCCGGCCAGCGGTAGCGCCAGTTCGGTGCTGGTGTCAGCCGTAAAGAAATCGATATGGCGGCTCTTTTTTAGTTGATGCAGTTTCATTTTTTGCTTCAATCCTGCTTGTGTTGCTTTTGAAAGAATAATTGTTGCCCGTTTTTTCAGAATAGTGGCAGGCAAGAGGCGGTGTGCTGGTTCAGCACCTTCTTACCGGTGTCGTCAAACGGACAGTTTTATGTGGCGAAATTAATAAAGAGTCGGTCAACAGCGAATGAAGAAAGGCACCAGCACGGAAATATTTTCCGGCGTGCCGGCAGAAAGGAGCCCAGAGAGTTGCTGTCGCTGGAGATCAGTGGGGAGATCCGGAGAGATTGGAGGCGGGAACCGAAACCACACAGCGGAAGCCGGTGTGCGACAGGCCGGTGTCGCGGGTGGTTTTCATCCGGGCGCCAATCCGGAATCCGGAACAATACTGGTCGCTGCACAAAAACGATCCGCCGCGGGTAACTTTTTTCGGGGCCAATGGTTCGTCGGGATCATTCGGGGCGGCTGGTCCCTGCGGATCAACCACCACTCCTGCCTGTTGACAGCGGGCATAATACCCGGCATCGTACCAGTCGGATACCCATTCCCAGACGTTGCCGGCCAGGTCGTGCAATCCGTAGGGATTGGCCGGATATCTCCCGACCGGGGCGGTACCGCGAAAGCCATCCCGGCCGCTGTTCAGGTTCGGAAAATTACCTTCCCACACATTGGCTTTCACGTCGCCGCGGGTGACCCGCTCGTTGCCCCACGGATAGGTGGCAGCCGCTGCTCCTCCGCGGGCGGCATATTCCCACTCCGCTTCGGTGGGGAGCCGTTTGCCGGCCCATTGACAGTAGGCAACGGCATCGTCCCATGAAACATGCACCACGGGATGATCTTCGCGGCCGGCCAGGTTGCTTTGCGGCCCTTCGGGATGTTTCCAGTCGGCGCCGGGAACCCAGCTCCACCACACCTGCGGATTATCCAGCGGAACCGCATGGTTGGGCGGGGTAAACACCAGCGAGGCTGCCACCATCACTTCGTCGGGCGGTTTGGGAGTGCCGGGGGGAACTTGTTTTTTCATCTCCTCCCAGTCGGGTTTTCGTTCGGCAGTGGTTACATAACCCGTGGCATCGACAAATGCCTGAAATTGCCGGTTGGTAACTTCGTGGATATCCATATAAAACGGGGAAACTTCCACCCAGTGGGCCGGGAATTCATCGGGACGCCCCCAGATGGAATCGCCGCCCATCATAAATTTTCCGCCGGGAATTAACACCATCCCGGTAAGATCGGCAGTTACCGGGTTTGCCGTTCCTGTTGTTGGCGCCGGCGTTGTCTGAAAACGGTCGGGAAGATCGGAGCAGCAGGCCAGGCCGGCTGCGGGATGACGGGAGCTGTCGGCAGTGTCGGCCGGTACGCCGGGCGAAGAGGGACGGTTGCGGCTACAGGCGAATGTCGCCCCAAAAGCCAGTAGAATCAGGAAATGATGCTTCATGTTATTTTAACCGGGAAGATCCGGAAGTTGTTCATTTTCCGGTTTGGCAAGAGGGAAATGGCCGTCGCTGACTTTTTCCAGCTGAAAGGTTTCAGTTTCTGCCGGTCAGTTTCAGCCGGCTCTTAGCTACTTCAACTATTTTTGTATTTTTGCAGCAACTTTTTGAAATCAAATTTTCACAGCATGTTTGAAAATCTGAGTGAACGGCTTGAACGTTCTTTTAGGCTGCTGAAAGGGCAGGGGAAAATTTCCGAA
>JARKOX010000300.1 GCA_029975525.1 Prolixibacteraceae bacterium
TGTTCAAGCGCCAGCACAAAACGGTTGTCCAGCACACTGGTATCCATATAGTACCGGTTCCGGATGTAATCCAGCAAGTGGCGAAACTTCAGGTCGATGATGTAGGCATTCTCTTTTTTATTGAAGTGGAGGTAGCCCAGCGTTTGGGCAAACTCTTTCGAAGTGTTGGCCGGCGGCGTAATGACCGGGATGGGCCGCTGGAGCCGTTTTGACCGGAACAGAAAAAAGAGCAGCACCCCCGCCAGAAAAGTAAAATAGGCCTGCCGGAGCCCGTTATTCCGAAAAAGATATTGCAGCGGATGCTCACGGAGCTGGTCACGCTCGGGCTTGTAATACTCATCCCAGAACGACGGGGCCTGCGGCAGATAGGCAAAAGCCTGCAGAACACCTTCCGCCGCATGCTTCTGCAGAAGGGCATAATTGGTGAACAGGTAGGGGCTGGCGTGTAAATAGAAATGACCTGCCCCGAAAGGTACCTGCACAAAATTGATCCGTCCGTCCGCCGAGCCGAGGGCCGTCAGGCAGATGGAATCGCCGCCATAGAAATGAAAATTCCCGGCAACACGCTGCAGACGGAAGCCGGCAGTGTCGAGCGCAGGATTAAAATAGCGAAAGTGACACTCCCGTTCCCGGTCAAAAAGAGCGGGAGCGCCCAGCAACGTAACGCCGAGCGTGTCCTGCAGCTCTGCCGGCAGCTGATAGGCCGCAATAAATACATTATTTCCGCGGGCTACAAAACCGAGCAGGCTTTCGCAGTCAAGCGGGTCGGGCAAAAAATGGGGAGTGATAATGATCAGGTTAGAGCCGGTAAGTCCGGAATGGGTTTGGGTAAAGTTGAAAAGGGGGACGTCGCTCACGGTCAGCCGGTCGTCAAAAACCTCCTTTTTAAGTATTCCAAAGAGGAGATACTCGCCAAAAGGCCGCTTGTCGGCGCGGTTGAAGCTGGGTGTCCAGTCAACCTGCTTAGGCGCCCAGAGCAGCATCCCGGCAATGACCAGCGAACAAAGGGCCAGGAACCAGAAAGTTCTATTTTTCAGCACTCCCTTCATGTTGAAAAAAGGTGTCGTATTGAATTTTCAGCTTTTCAAAAGCATCCCGGTCGACCGGAAAGTTGCCGTACCACACCGCATCGTAGAGGTACGCAAGCCGGAAAAAGCGGACGCGCAGGCCGGGATCGGTCAGCTCTCCTCCAAATTCGCGGTTGGTTTTATCGGGTTTCCAGCGGATCTGTCCGGCGTGATCCAACGTTTTGAGCATCTTGAGGAACATATACCTGACCGCAAAGCGGAAGTTCCCCTCCGCCACATAGCGGGCCACCAGTTCGTCGATGTCCAGCTCGCGGATATCCTCTTCGCCAGGAATCAGCACATTCTGAACCGGCAGCTCTTTCCGGAAAACACCGGTAAACGATCCGGTCAGCACCATCCAGGTGATTATTCCCAACAACCCGACAGCTGCCAGGATGAAGATAATCCGCAGCCATACCTCAACCTGCGCGTCGCGGATATGCGGAAAAAGGCGGCGTAACTTCTCGCCCGCCCACTGCGTCAACTCCTTCCAGAGGTTACGCACCGGCAGCTGTTCATCGTAATCAAATGCGGGATCGAGGCGGTAACGGTTCAGCGCCACCGTATCCGGAAGATACCGGTTTACCTGCAGCTGGCCGGTGTCGCGCACCACAGGGTTCTCCTGTGCCTGCACCACAACAGAGAGCAGCAACAGCAGCAACCCCAGCACGATCCACCTCTTCACCGGTAACATCCGCTACCCGATCTTTTCCAGGTCGTTCATCAAACCGGTGTGCTCCTTTTTCTCTTTCAGGTTGAAGTACTGAAACCCGATGGCGATCCACAACAGGCACTGGAGCAGAGTGGCAAAAACCATGGCTCCCCCCGAAAGAATGGCAAAAAGGTTCCCGGGAGCCATCTGGCCGGTTTGGGCCCCGGTAATAATCGAGGCAAACATCGAAATGTAGGCCGGAATGTAAAAGATGTAACTAAGCGCTCCAACCACAATTGAAATCACCAAAAGAATCAGGAAGGTATTCCACCAGTTCTCTTTCACCAACTGAAAAGCATAAGAAAACGAATCATTGAAACTCTTCTCCTCCAGCAGGTAGATCATCAGTAAGGGCGAAAGGCAAACGCCGAGATAAATGCCGGGGACCAGGCAAAACAGCATCCCCACGCCCGACAAAAACATATAAACCAGCATGGTTAGCAAAATCTTCCCGATATTCTTACGGAGTCCGGCGCCCACATCGGCGACCGTAAAACTGGCAGCCCCCCTGCTTTGGTAAAGTTTGAAAAACACGGTCACCACTCCGCTTATCATGGCGTAGGACAACCACAGGGCCGGCATCATCAGTCCCAGATATATCAGCATATTGACTGCAATTCCGCTATCCGGCCGCCCTACGATCGACAGGGCCGAATTCTGGTACAAACTGAAAACAATCCCCGTCAAAATTGCGAAGGGCAAGACATAGATCAGCAGACTAACGGCCAGCGTTTTAAAATTTTGCCGGACAAACTTAAACGTGGTAGAAAAAATATCTCCGAAATCACGCTCTTTTTCCAGTACGATGTAATTCTGATTTTCCATAAGAATTGGTTTTTTTGGTTATGATGAAAGGATAGATGACAAAATAGAATACCACAAAGGCCAATGAAATTCCGACAATCAGCAGCTTCAGCAACAGCGGCATAAACGCATACCGGGTGATAAAACTTTCGATGAAGCCGGCCAGGATAAAAACCGGCACCAGCCCGACCACGATTTTTGCTCCCTGGTTTACGCCCTGCCGAAACGCCCAGAGCCGGGTGTAGGTTCCGGGAAAAAGGAGGCTGTTGCCCAGCAGAAATCCGGCGCCTCCGGCAATCACAATCGCCGACAGTTCAAGCGTGCCGTGCAGCGCAATTACCATAACCTGCTCCCACCCCACACCATACTGCGCCAGGAAAGCAACAAAA
>JARKOX010000304.1 GCA_029975525.1 Prolixibacteraceae bacterium
TTTTCAGCAAAAGAGTGGTGTTATCGGGAAAAAAGGCCAGCCCCCTTTTTAAGGTCAAATCAGCCTTCGGCAGTTGTTCCGACAGCAGATACATTTCGGCCAGCCGCGAATAAACCCCCAGGTCGCGGGGGTACAACTCCAACACCCGTTCGTAGCGCGCACAAGCCTCCCGGAACTTTCCCATCCGGCCAGCCAGCATAGCCAGCTGCTTGTTGTAGTGGACATTGAGCGAATCGGCCTGGATGATCTCGTGAAAAAGCTGGTAAGCCTCCCGGTTTTTGGATTGTCCGATCAATGCCCGGCCATACTGGGCTTTCAGTGGGAGATTTTCCGGCTCCAGTCCCGAAGCGGTCCGCAGCACCTCTTCGGCTTCGGGCAGGTCGCCGAGTGTCAGAAAAACTTCGCCCAGCTCCGACAAATACCGGACATTGTCAGGCTCCATCTCAACGGCGGCTCTGAAAGCCGCCAGGCAGCCGGGATGATTCAACTGTTCACGAAGAATGAGACCTTTCCGGTAATAGATTTCAGCCGAGGGCGCCACGTTGAGCAAACTGTCGGCCAGTTGCAACGCCTGTTTGTGCGCTTTCCGCAAAATCAGCAGCTCCAGTTTTTCCTGACCGGCTGCCGGCAGCGCCATCAGAATCAGCAATGCCAATAAGACTTTTTTCATAGATTTTGAGATGAATCTGTTTTTCCAAAGCGATATTCGATTGCAAATCCGGAAAGCCTGCCGGCAACGGGCCGGAAGCGATTAACCAGGGCTGTCGGAAGATCAATTTTATTGCAGCACAAAATTGATCGGCACGGTGTAACTCACCGCAACTGCCTCTCCTTTTTGTTTGCCCGGAATCCAGCGGGGCAGGTTGTTTACTACACGCAGCGCCTCGCTATCGAGCGAAGGATCGACGCCCCGAGCAATTTTGGCATTCATCACACGGCCGTCTTTCGCCACCACGAAGCTTACGTAAACTTTCCCCTGAATTCCATTTTCCTGGGCTACAACCGGGTATTTTATCGATTGGGCGATCGTCTTCCGCAGCGCCAATTCTCCTCCCGGGAATTCAGGCATCTGCTCCACGATAAAGTAGACCTCTTCGCCCGGAGCCAGCGATGTTTCCCGCGCTTTTTCGCTGATCTGCAATACGCCGGCCGTCAGGCTGTCGGTCGAGATGCTTAAATATTCCGAGGATAACAGCTTGTCCACTTTTAAAAGATCCTCCGGAGAGCCGACCACCCGAAGTGTGTCGCCCCGGAAAAGTATTTTCACTTCACGCGGAGAAGTTTCGGCAATCGTCTCTGATTTTTTTTGCTCACAGGCGAATGCAATAACCAGCGCCAGGGCAATTAACACGCCGGGGAGATATTTCACGCCGGCAATTTTGGGTGATTTTATTTTGGACATCATTTTTATTCGTTTTTTGATAAGGGAATAATTAAAATGGTTGGCAATAAAAAGCTGCCGGCCCACAAACTGCGTCAGCAGCAACTCTTTATATTCTCCCGGTCTGATTCCGGAAGAGAGCACCGCGCGATCGGCCAAAAACTCATGGTTTTCGCAAATTGCACGTTTCAGCATCCAAATAAACGGGTTAAACCACTGAAAAACGAGGAGCAGCTCCAGCAGCAGCACATCGAGCGAATGGCCCTGCCTGACGTGCTCCAGTTCGTGGCGGATCATCCGTTCATACCCGGCTACCTGCCGGAAATCCTTCTGCACAAAAACATAGCGCAGAAAAGAGAACGGACTGGCGGCTTCCCGCAGCACAACCAGGCGGTAACCATCCATTGGGAACACCTCGCTCCGGCCGATGAGCCACACCACACGGAGAATACGGATAACGAAAAGCAGGAGAAAAACAGTCGTCCCCAGTAGATATCCCCCCACCAGCAGTTGCGACGACGTGACGGCATTTTCCACCGCTCCCGAAAAACCTTGTCCGTAAATGGTGACCGATTCCAGCAAGTTCTGATAGGGCGTTACGGTAATTTCGGAAAGCATCACCGCCTGCGGATTATAAACCGGCAGGCGCAAAAACGGTAAAACAACCGAAAAGAAGACCGACACCAGCAGAAAAAACCGGTTCATCCGAAAGAAGGTCTCTTTGCGCAGCAAAATCAGGTAAATCAGCGCCAGCAGGGAAAGACTTATCCCCGATTCAAAGATAAAATTGACAACGCCGTTCATAGTCAGGATGGATTTTCGTCTTCCAGATCACGTTTGACTTCATCAATCAGCTCATCCAGTTCGGAAACCGACAGGTTGTCCTCCTTGGCAAAGAACGACACCATCTCCTGAAATGAACCGCTGAAGTAGTTGCGAATAAAATTTTTCATGTAAGAACGGGTGTAATCCCTTTTCGAAACCAGCGGAAAATATTCGTGGGTCTTTCCGTAAGCGTTGTGCCCCACAAACCCTTTCTGCTCCAGGATGCGGACAATGGTGGAAACCGTATTGTAGGCCGGTTGTGGCGCCGGTATCTGTTCGATAATGTCTTTCACAAAGCCTGTCTCAAGTTTCCAGAGAATCTGCATAATCTGCTCTTCAGCTTTTGTCAACTCTTTCATACAACAGGAAATAAGATGGTTAAGAATATTTGCCGTTACCGCCGGCAGCAACGTTTTCGCACAATAACTGTGCCCTTAACTAAGCGATTAGTTAAAAAACTAACCGTTTAGTCAGAATATTAATTTAAGGCAAACTGAACGGGCATGGTGAAAGAGACTTTCACCTTCACCCCTTTGTTTTTTCCCGGGGTCCAGTCGGGCATGCTTTTCACCACCCGCAAAGCCTCTTTGTCGAGCAACGGATCAACGCTTCTGGCAATCTTGGCGTCAACCACTTTCCCGTTTTCATCTATTACAAATGTGACGTACACTTTCCCGGAGATCCTTTTGGTCACCGCTTCCTCGGGATACCGGATATTTTCTATGATAAAAGTTTTTAATGCCTCTTCCCCTCCGGGATAGACCGGCATTTCCTCCACAATGTAATAGATACTGTCGGCCGAAACCTTGGTTTCCTGCGCTGTTGCTGTCCGGTTTATCCCGGCTACCCAGCAGGCCATTGTTAAAATAATCAGAATCTTTTTCATATTCACCTTGTTTTTTAGGTTGTTTAATTAACATGAAATACTCATTTGGATATCCAAATCAAATATAAAACTAAGAATTTAGTTTTCAAACTAAAAGATTAGTTATTTTATTTTCAGGATATTTCAAGCAGCTTTTCTGACAGCAATTATCTCTAACAATCAGACAGTTAAAACAAAAAAACTTTACCAACAGAAATTCACCTGGCAACCAGAAATATTGTCAAGTGCTCAGAATTTCTTCTGCTTTTAAAATGAAAAGCTCCCCGGACAGCAGCTGCCCGCAGATTTCGAAAAGCGAAAGGGGCCTGCATCATTTCAATCTTTTATTATTTTTGTCCACCTGATGAGTTGGAAAAGCAGATACAGACAAAAGATTCTCCGGGAAAAGGCGGCTGGCGTAAAACGCAGCGTGCAGCTCTGTCCC
>JARKOX010000068.1 GCA_029975525.1 Prolixibacteraceae bacterium
CCCTCACAAAATATGTTGTTCCTTCAGGAATTTGTATCCTTCGATGCTTTTGAAGAAGTGCTCGCGGAGAAAGGCTTCGCTTCGGGTTGGGTATTCTTCGGAGTAGATGAGCTTCCAGGGTCTTCGTCCTTTGGTGTACCGGCATTTTCCAGCCTGATGTTCGCGAAGTCGGTTTTCAATATTCTGCGTACTTCCGTAATAACAGGTGCCATCTTTCAGGCTTTTCAGGATGTAGGCAACATAGCTCATTGGGGTTGGGTTTCAGCGGAGAGCGAGGGATTCGAACCCCCGGTACCCCGAAGGGTACAACAGATTTCGAGTCTGCCCCGATCGACCACTCCGGCAGCTCTCCATGGTCTGCAAAAGTAGAATTTTTTCGTCAAATTCCGTTTCCTTTTCAAAGAACATCCGGAAAACCCTTCAATTTCTTTTTAAGAGGCTGATTTTGGAGCGGGTGTGGTCTTCAAGCCCCGAAACTTTTTAACCGGAAAAAGATACGAGTTGATGGTTTGTTGTTAAATTTGAGTAACCAAACGAAAAGTGTATGAAGAATAAAATGATCTGGCTGATAGCTGTTTTGCTTTTTACTTCATGCCAGGGACAGCAGAATAAAAATAAACCTTCCGGTCCCGAAATTGTAATGCAGCCCGGCGATCGCGAGATTGCCGGACAGATTTTCGAGATGTTTCCCGATGCACACAAAGTACCTGCCGGTTCGCTGATGGTGAAAGTTGGAACCTATTTTCTGGGGACTCCTTATGTGGCGCACACGCTGGAAACCGAAGGCAGCGAAAAGCTGGTCGTCAACCTGCGGGAGATGGATTGTACCACTTTTGTTGAAAATTGCCTGGCCCTGACCCGGACCCTCAAGTCAAAAGCGCCCGACTTTGACCGGTTTTGCGGCGAACTGCAAAAAATCCGCTACCGCGATGGCCGGCTGGATGGTTATGAATCACGGCTCCATTATTTCAGCGACTGGATTTTCAACAACGATCAAAAGAAGCGTGTAAAAGATGTTTCCCGCGAAATCGCCCACACGCTGATGCCCAACCGGGTCGATTTTATGAGCACCCACCCGGAGAGTTACCTCCAGCTGAAGGACGACACGGCGATGGTGCGAAAGATCATGCAGCAGGAGGCTGAAATTTCGTTGCGGGCAGCTTTTTACATCCCCAAAAGCAAACTGCGCGGACTGGAAGAATTACTGCACGACGGCGATATTGCCGGCATCACCACCAATATCACCGGGCTCGATATTTCGCATGTGGGAATACTGGTCAGCAAGGCGGGACGCATTCATCTGCTGCATGCCAGTTCTGCCCTCGGCAAAGTGGTTCTTTCCGAAGAGACCCTCGAAGAGTACCTGATGAAAAGTAAGTCATCCACCGGAATAATGGTCGCCCGGCCGCTTTAGGTTGATTTTTCCACATTCCCGCCCTTTTTTTTGGCTAAAAATTTCATCTTTGTAAAACGCCGGCTGCAGAAGTTGGTGTGTGAGTGCATAAAATAATCAGGAATAGAGAGATGAAACATTTTTTTACTTTTTTAACCTGCCTTTTTTTGGCTGTTCAGTTGCAAGCTCAAAACGAATTTAACTACGATGAAAGCAAGGTTCCTCAGTTTACCCTGCCCAATCCGTTGGTGTTGTCCGGCGGGAAAAAGGTAAAATCGGTAAAGGTGTGGGAGAAAAAGCGCCGCCCCGAAATTTTTCGTCTCTTCGAAGAACAGGTTTACGGGAAGATACCTGCCGGTCTGAAAATGACCTCTTTTAAGGTGGTCGAGCAGTCGGATCATGTTTTTAACGGGCTTGCCCGCCGCAAACAGGTGGAAATGGTGTTGCAAAAAGATGGCCGCGAACTGCTGGTGTACCTGCTGATTTATCTGCCCCAAACGGTTGAGAAGGCGCCGCTCTTTGTCGGCTACAATTTCTACGGAAATCACACAATTGCCGATGATGCCGAAATTATGCTCACCCAATCGTGGGTCGCCAACAATCCCTCCTTCGGAATTATCAACAACCAGATTACCGAGCAGTCGCGCGGGGTACGCACCAACCGCTGGCCGGTGAAGATGATCCTGGAAAGCGGTTATGGCCTGGCAACTATGTATTACGGCGATGTGGACCCGGATCGCAATAATTTCAGCGACGGCGTTCATCCGTTTGCCTACCTCTACGGACAGACCCAGCCGAGGGCCAACGAGTGGGGAGCTATCTCGGCATGGGCGTGGGGATTGACTCAGGCAATGGACTATTTTGAAACCGATCCCGATATCGATGCTTCCA
This sequence comes from Prolixibacteraceae bacterium, assembly GCA_029975525.1. GTDB lineage: Bacteria > Bacteroidota > Bacteroidia > Bacteroidales > Prolixibacteraceae > UBA1413. The sequence goes on from JARKOX010000068.1 coordinate 2,285, forward strand.
AAGTGGCGGTGATGGGCCATTCGCGCCTGGGAAAAGCTTCACTGTGGGCAGGAGCTGTGGATCAGCGTTTTGCGGTTGTCATCTCCAACAACTCGGGATGTGGCGGGGCAGCCTTGTCGCGGCGCCGGTTCGGCGAAACGGTCCAGCGCATTAATACGGCATTTCCGCACTGGTTCTGTACCAATTTCAAAGCCTATAACGATAATGAAAATAACCTGCCGGTCGATCAGCACGAACTGATTGCCCTGATTGCACCACGCCCCGTTTACATTGCCAGCGCCGAACAGGATCGCTGGGCTGATCCCAAGGGCGAATATCTGTCGGGACATTATGCTTCGCCGGTCTACCAGCTGTACGGAATGGAAGGACTTCCGTCTGCCGACATGCCCCCGCTGCACCAGCCCATTATGAACCGGATCGGATACCACATCCGCGAAGGGGTACATGATGTGACCGATTACGACTGGCAGCAGTTTATCCGTTTTGCCGATAAACATCTCTTCGGAAAATAGTTTTCTGCCGGAGATTGTTGCTCTTTCAACGATGCCGCTCTCCGGAGGAAAGCTGCTTTTACTGTTCCCGGAAGTATCGCCTGCGCGGATTGATCATTGAATAATTTTTTCTAAACGATAACTGAAACGACGATGAACAAAGTTTTCCAGTTAATTCCCCTCTTTTTTCTGATGTGTACGCTGCTGCTGTCGAACGGATGCCGGAAAGGGGCATCCCAACCCGACAGGATGATGTTTTCCGATACTACGCGGACTGGCAGGCCGATGGCAAAAGACCCGCATGTGGTGCGGTTTCAGGACCGGTACCTGATGTACTATTCGGTTCCGGGAAACCGGGAAAGCGAACAGGAAGCGCTGCGTGGCTGGGGAATCGGGATTGCTGCCAGCAGCGACCTGGTGAACTGGGAGAAAGTGGGGGAACTCACTCCGGCCGATTCGGTTGAAAACAAAGGACTTTGTGCCCCCTGTGCGTTGGTTCAGGGCGACACGGTGCATCTGTTTTATCAGACTTATGGCAACGGAAAACGCGACGCCATTTGTCATGCCTATTCAACCAACGGAATTGATTTTGTCCGCAACGCCACCAATCCTATTTTCCGGCCAACCGGTGACTGGAATTGTGGCCGGGCGATTGATGCGGAGGTGATCCGGTTTGCGGATCGTTACCTGCTCTATTTTGCCACCCGCGATACCGCCTATAAAATACAGATGCAGGGGGTGGCTGCTGCGCCGGCGTCTGGTAATTTTAACCGGGAAAACTGGGTGCAGCTGACCGACGCGCCTATTCTGCAGCCGCGTTATCCGTGGGAAGGACGTTGCGTGGAAGGCGCTTCGGTTATTCAACAGGGCGAAACGCTGTTTATGTTTTATGCCGGCGCCTACAACAACGACCCGCAGCAGATCGGAGTGGCCAAAAGTTCCGACGGAGTTCAGTGGGAGCGGCTTTCCAACAAACCTTTTCTCGAAAATGGCGATCCGGGAACCTGGAACTCTTCTGAATCGGGACATCCTCACATTTTCCGGGATACGGACGGCAAAACCTGGCTTTTTTACCAGGGAAACAATGACAACGGCAAGACCTGGTTTCTCTCGAAAACAGAGGTGGGGTGGGATGAAAACGGTCCGTTCCTGGTGAATCGCTGACACGGGTTCAACTCACTCTGTTTGGCGTGCGGAGATGACTTTCCGGTCGAAAGACCACCTTCCTCCGCCTTTGATCAGCAGGAACAGGCTTCCCAGCCAAAGTGTAAAGTCGGTGCGCATTTCATGGGCCATGCTCCAGAATCCGTAGCTTTTTAATTCGCGAAGCACAAACGGCCCGAAACTTTCTCCCAGGGCAATCGGGATTTTGGTAACCACAATGGCCACGGTCATGTTGACGAGCATCGCCAGTGCGGCTGCGCGGACCGCCAGGCCGAGCGGCAGCAATATCCCGCACAAAACCTCGAACGTAGCAACCAGCCACGCCCAGAATGCGGCGTCGGGAAATCCCATGGCCGCAAAACGTCCCGGTCCGTACATTTCGGGAAACAAAAACTTCTGAATCCCTTCCGATAAAAATACCAAAGCGGTCATCAGCCGGATAATCAGGGTGGTTGGGTCGTTGTCGGTGTGAAAAAATCTTTTCATCGTTGCAGACAGATTTGTCTTTTATAACGGATATTTACCGGCAAAGTTTGGCGATTTCTGAATTCAGCGTAAATTGGAAAAAATAACGTAACCCAATGGAATACATCATTATCGGTTTAATCGCTTTTGGAACGGCTGTGCTTACCTTTTTTTCGGGATTTGGGCTGGGAACAATCCTGATGCCGGTGTTTGCCTTGTTTTTTCCGGTAGAAGTGGCAATTGCGCTGACGGCCGTTGTACATCTGGCCAATAACCTGTTTAAAACCGTGCTGATTCGGAAAGATATTGACCTGCGCGTGGTGGCGTTGTTTGCCCTGCCGGCAGCCGCTGCAGCGGTTTTGGGCGCTTTGTTGCTGAATGTATTGAGTAACGGCCAGCCGTTGTTTACTTACCGGCTGGGCAGCTCGGAAGCCGAGATTACCCTGGTGAAACTGGTGATTGCCGTTTTGCTGGCGTTGTTTGCACTGGTGGAAATCGACAGCCGTTTCGACCGATTTACCTTCAGCCGGAGTTTGCTTCCGCTGGGGGGTGTGCTGTCCGGATTTTTCGGGGGACTGTCGGGGCACCAGGGGGCGCTGCGGTCGATGTTTCTGTTGCGGGCCGGGCTTTCAAAAGAGGCTTTTATAGCAACCGGTGTTGCCGCTGCTGTGGTGATCGACATCTCGCGGCTGGCTGTTTACGGCGCGTCGTTTTTCACCAGCCATCTGGCCACCGTTGGCCGTGCCAATTCGTTTGCACTGGTCATCGTAGCCTGTGTTGCCGCTTTTGCCGGCTCATGGTTTGGGCGGAAAATGCTCCGGAAAGTTACCATGCGTTCGGTACAGCTGGTGGTCGGGGTGATGATCCTGCTATTTGCCCTGCTGCTCGGTTCGGGAGTGATCTGATTTCCGCAGGAGACAACAAAAGGCGCCCGGAAACCAGGCGCCCTTTCAAACATTAACCTTAACTCTATCAGAAACCAAACGTGTGCGTTTTATTCAAATTCGCCGGTTAATACCCCCGAGATGTTCCAGGCGCTGAAACTGTCCCCTTCGCTTTGTCCCAGCGGGATTGCCACTTTCAGGAGATGTTTGCCGGGCGAGAGGTTTTCCAGCGGAATGTAGACCGGATCGGTTGCGCTGCCGGGGCACCACCCCGACCGGCTGTAGTCGCTCGAAGACAACCCGTTCCAGAAATTTCCTGATGAGGGGTTGTATTTCCGGAAGGCCCCGCAGTCGCTTCGCCAGGGTACAAAGCTGTAAACCAGTTGGTCGTCGATAAATATTTTATTCACTTTCTGGTTGAACTCGTCCCCGCCGCCCCAGCCTCCGTGGCCGGTGGTGAGGTAACGAAGCGTCAGATTTTTTACGCCGGCCGGTACTTCAAATGCTACCGTCAGCGAGTCGGTTCCGAATAATGTTCCGTATTCCTGTCCGGCCATTTCCATTATATTCAGGGTGTTGAACAGCGGCAGGGTCCATTTTTGGTTTTCCTTTTCATCAGTAATCTGCTGCGACCCGGGATAGTATTTGAGCTGCCAGCTCACCTTGTGTCCCCCTTTGTCGTAATTGCCGATAAAAACGCCCAGCCAGGCTTCTCCCTGCAGCAGAGGCAACAAGTCGGTAAGTTCCTGTTTGTAGTAGGCGGCATCTTCCCATTTCTGACCATACACCTCTACCTTGTCGTTGTAGCCGCGCACGCCAAAAGGAGTAAAAAACCTCACCAGCTCAACCACCGGCGAAAAGTCGGGGGTGGCTGCCACGCCCTGGTAATTTTTTCCGTTACGGGCTTTGACGGCCGGGACCTGGTCGATTCCGTTGCGCAGGGCGTCGAGAAACGACTGTTTTTTGTCGGTCGGGACCAGAAAGGCGGAGCCCGTCCGGTCGTAGGCATCGCCGTTGGAATATTGGGTCACTTCGGCAAAAACCTGGTAGTCGGGTGTCACTTCCGGAAGTTGTACCTTTTTCAGAATGACTGTTCCGCCAGCATACCGGAAGGTGACCGCCGGTGTTTCCGGAGCCGGATTTTCAATCGGGTTACCCCAGCTGATCTGCTCGTCGGTGAAAATGTCGACGGTGGTTACAAAACTTTCGGTGACGCGGTGCCGGTAAAGCGGAAGTTCAACTTTTTCTCCCAAAGCAGCAGGCAACGCCGGCCGGTCGTCCCGCTTCTTCGAAAGAAGGATGGAGTCGGCTACAATTTCGTAGTTTCCGTTTCGGACAATTTTCAGGACCAGCCCGTCGGGAATTCCGTAAGCCATCTGGGGTGTTCCGCGCAGGCCGGTTTCGCGGGTAAACCAGATGTCGATGTGGTTTGAGCGAAGTACCGACGTGGCTTTTGTGCAGCGGTAGCCCAGAATCTCGGCTGTTTCGCCGGTCACCGTAACTTCAGGATAGGATGAAAACGTTGTTTCATAATTGATGACTGAGCCGTCGGCAAGCCGGGCCACCTGCCAGGTTTTCTGAGCCAAAAAATCGATAAACTCTTTCTCTTCGGGCGACTGCGGGATCAGTTTCATCCCCGATTTGTCGCTCCAAGATGCCGAAAACGACTCGCCGGCCATTAAAACCGGCCGGCTTCCCCGCTCCATGGTGCGGCCGTTGACCACGGTTTTGTACACAATTTTGGCAGCCTCGTGCCTGGAGGCCCCCAGACTGCTGTAACTCCAGCAGGCCAGTAAAAACAGCCCGATTGTTATTTTTTTTGTCATAATCCTATTGGGTATTTCCATGTGTTAAGATCTTCTTTACCGGTTTTTACCGGTTGTCCTGCTACCAGTTGCTGATCCGGAAAAACCAGGGGCGGTACCGGTCGGCGCTTCCGGGTGTGTTGAAATTATCCCGGAAATTGTGCGGGTTGGCGCTGTATCCAACCACCCGTACGCCGGCTTCAGCAAACGGGAGGAAAGTTTTGGCCTCTTTCAGGAGCCGGGATTCAGTGCGGTGAAACTTTAAAAAAAGGTTGCGGAGCGATCCGCAGGCAAAGGCAAAAAGAGGCTGTTCCTCGCGAAACAGCCTCTTTGTAAAGTAGTTACCTGTAGAACATTGATCTGTAACAAAGATTATTGGCCGTTGCCATAATCGGGAGCGTTTTTGTCCCACCAAACCCGTTGAGTATTCAGGATATCCCCGAAGTTGTCATCAGGAGTAAATCCTTGCTGTGAGGTAGCAGCCTGCCAGTTGGCTTTGTTGTTTTCGATCGTTGGGGTACCCCACGGGAAACGGCGCGGCAGTTTGAGTTCCTGTCCAACGGCGTTGTAAGGTTCCCAGGCCCAGATCGTACTGGTTTTCTTTGGATAACCGGTGCGGCGGGCTACTGCCACCATTTCGTAAGGATTGTCAAACAGGTTGACGAGCTGCTGAAGGATAATTTTTTCCTTGTTTTTACTGTCTCCGTTAATATACCGTATGTCCTCTTTGGCCAGAAGGGCTTCGATTTCTCCGGTTTTTAGGCCACGGATGCTGTAATCAGGAATTTGGGCCAGTGAAGCGCGTTTGTCCATATTCTGGACCGACATTGTAACCCCTTTTTCGTACCATTCTTTGGCGGTGCCGATACCGGAAACATATCCTTTTTCGATAAACTCAGCCAGGTAGAGACAAACTTCGGGTGCACCCAGAACGACATTGCGGTATTCGCCCAAACGGCCGTCCTGTTTTGGTTTGATGAAGTTATACTCCACGGTTGGTAACCGGCGGTATTGGGTATTGGCTGCATCGACAAGAGCCGGTCCGAAATAGTCGTTAAGTCCTAAGCTGTCGGGAGCGACGGGTGCTCCAATGAGGCGGTCCCACGGTTCATTGACCGGCTTTTTGGCAAACTTGGGCAGGACGACGCCCGGGGTGGCTTCCAGCGCGGTGATGGCGGCATCACTCAGCGAATTGGCCCGGAAGTATAACCGCAGGCGGGGATCCAGGTTTTTGCGCATGAATTTGCTGAAGTTTTTGCTGGGACCGTAATTTTCGACCCAAAGCGAGTTGGTGCCACCGGGGCCCAATTCAGTAGCCGAGGGAGCCCAAATGGCTTGCTGG
>JARKOX010000027.1 GCA_029975525.1 Prolixibacteraceae bacterium
GTGGCTCGTGGAGCGAATATTATGAAGAGCTGGCCTCAAAAGTTGACCTGCTGCAGTATGATACCCAACTCAAAGAATACTGGCACGACATTAAGGAAGACGGGTATGGCCAGAGCCAGCGCAAAAGTTATTCGCGCAAAGGAGCGATGGATGAATATACCCTGGGTGTAGGGCTCAATTTCAGTCACAAGGTTTACGTGGGGGCATCGCTCGGAATTGTCGACCTCTATTTTAAAGAATCGACGGAGCTGACGGAATGGGATGCCAAAAACAATATCCTTTATTTTAATGATTTCCGTTTTAACAGTTCGCTGCGGACGGCCGGCACCGGGTTTAACGCCAAAATCGGGGTGATTTTTAAACCCATTAATGAAGTGAGGTTAGGCGCCTCGATTCATACGCCGACTTTTTTCAGCATGAACGACAATTTCGAAACCTCGATGCAGTCGTCGATAACTTATGACGATGGCAAAACCGAAACCCACAGCGCCTATTCGCCCTATTCGGATTACGATTATGACCTGGAAACGCCTTTCCGGGCCACTTTCAGCGGAGCAGTCATTCTGGCTAAAAAGGGACTGTTGAGCGTCGATTACGAATTGGTGAACTATTCGGCAGCCAAATTCAGAAATGGTGGTGACGGTTACGCCTATGTGAATGAAAACAAGGATATCAAAGAGGTGTACAAATCCACCGGTAATATCCGTCTGGGCGGAGAATACCGCCTGACCGACGCCTTTTCGGCCCGTGCCGGTTACGAATATTATCCGTCGGCATATAAATCAGGCGCTTTCAATTCGAATCAGCCCAATGCCGATATGAATTTCAACGTTTATTCGCTTGGATTCGGGTACAAAACCAACGGGTTCTTTTTTGACGTAGCTTACCGGCACACCGCGACCGGAGAATTCAACCTGTTGTATCCGGCTCCACAAACCAACGATTATCCTACGGCCGAAATGGCAAAATTTGACACCAACGTCGACAAAGTTATTTTTACGTTGGGGTTCCGGTTCTAATAATATTTTTAAAACCTTGGAAAGGCGTCTGGAAAACAGGCGCCTTTTTTAATGCTGTTTAAAGTCTTGAAATAATGTTTTTTACCCCGGCCTGCATTTCGGATGAATGGTGGCGCCGGGACAGTTTCAGATTTTATCTTTATTTTCGGCGAAGAAAAAACCATACAGATGAACGATCCGATTGGACAAGCTATTTACGACTATTTTCAGACAGGCAAAAATCACCTGCTGAAGATCAACACCAACTACACTGAGGGCGAGACCCTAAAACCGGCCTATTTTTTCCGGGAATTTGGGCAAATGCCGCCGATTGAGCGCAAAGCGCTGGAGATGTGCCGGGGCCACATCCTCGATATCGGCGCCGGCGCCGGCTGCCACTCCCTCTATCTTCAGCAGCAGGGACTGGAAGTTACAGCCCTCGAAAAATCGGAGCTTGCCGCGGAAGTTCTCCGCAAGCGTGGCATCCGTCAGGTGATCAACGATGATATTTTCCAGCTGAAAGAAGGAGCCTACGATACCCTGCTGTTGCTGATGAACGGCGGAGGAGTGGGAGGAACCCTGCCGCGGCTCCAAGAGTTGCTCCTCCATCTGCAAACGTTGCTGGCACCCGGCGGACAGATCCTGCTGGACTCGTCCGACATTACCTACCTGTTTGTCGAGGATGACGGTTCACTCTGGATCGACCTGGCCAACGATCGTTATTTTGGTGAAATGACCTATGAAATTACCTACCGCCGAAAAACCTATCCTCCCTTTCCCTGGCTGTTTGTCGATTTTGAAACGCTGAAACAAACGGCTGTCCAGACCGGCCTGGAGTGCCAGCTGATCTTTGAGGGCGACAGCAATGACTACCTGGCCCGGCTGACGCAAAAATAACTCCTTCCCGACCATGGAAATGTTTAGAAACCTTTTCCCCGAAGAGATCGATCTGCTGCAACGACAAGGCTGTGCTGCCTCCTGCTGGGACGATGTTTGGGTGGCGGCCGGATTTGATCCGCTGCGGGTTAAGAATGTGACCTTTTCCGGGGTAAATTACCTGGGACGTTTTTCCGGCGAGGTCGACTTTCCCGGAGGAGTCAAGAAAAAAACCGGGATCTACCATGCGTTGCTGCACAATTGCCGCACCGGCGATGAGGTCTTTATCAGTAATATCCGGAATTATATAGCCAACTACGATATTGGCGACCGGGTGGTGATTGAAAACAGCGACTTGCTGGCAGTGGAAGGCGAAACTGCTTTCGGAAATGGTACCATGGTCGACGTACTCGACGAGCTGGGCGGAAGGCAGCTGATGATTTATGACCGGCTTTCGGCACACCTGGCTTACATCATGGCTTTTTACCGCCACCGCGACCAGCTTCAGGAGGTGATGGAAAGACTGATCCGGGAGTATTCCACCCGGGTACGTTCCAGCCGGGGGTACATCGGGGCTGAAACGCGGATTGCCAGTTGCAGCCAGCTGATCAACGTCCGGATCGGGGAGGGGGCTGTTATTACCGGCGCCTCCCGGCTGCGCGAGGGCAGCATCAACAGCAACCGGCACGCCCCGGTAATTATCGGTCCGGGGGTGGTTGCCGACCATTTTATTATCTCGTCGGGAGCCGAAGTGAGCGACAGTGCGGTGCTCTCCAACTGTTTTGTGGGACAGGGCTGTATCCTGACCAGGCACTATTCGGCCACCCATTCGCTCTTTTTTTCCAACTGCCAGGGAATCAGCGGAGAGGCGTGTTCGGTTTTTGCCGGTCCTTTTACGGTTACCCATCACAAATCGACGCTGCTGATTGCCGGCATGTTCTCTTTTTTGAATGCCGGCAGCGGTTCGAACCAGAGCAACCACATGTACAAGCTGGGACCGATTCATCACGGGATTGTGGAACGGGGCTCCAAAACCACCAGCGACTCCTATCTGCTGTGGCCGGCTAAAATCGGCCCGTTCACCCTGGTGATGGGGCGGCACCATAAAAACTCAGACACGGCCAACATGCCTTTTTCATACCTGGTTGAAAACAACGACGAAAGTTGGCTGGTCCCGGGAATCAACCTCCGCAGCGTGGGAACTATCCGCGATGCCCTGAAGTGGCCCCGCCGTGATAAACGGAAAGATCCGGACCTGCTCGACTGTATCAATTTTAACCTGCTCAGTCCTTACACCATTCAGCGAATGATCAGAGGAAGAAAAATCCTGAGACAACTGCAGCAGATCGCCGGCAAGACCACTGAAACCTACACCTGGGAAACCACTTTTATCTCCCGTTCATCGCTCGAACGGGGGATTACGCTTTACGGAATGGCCATCACGAAATTTTTGGGTAACTCGGTAATTTCGCGGATCGAAAAGATGAAACCGGCCTCCTGGACACAACTGAAAGCCTGCCTGGAGCCACAATCTGCGGTTGGCTGCGGCGACTGGATTGACCTGGCCGGACTGATCGCTCCCAAAAGCGAAATCGCCCGGCTGACCGGCCGCCTCGAAGCCGGCGCCGTTGAGTCGCTTGCCGAAGTGGAACAGTTTTTCAGGGAATTGCATGCCCGTTATTATGAACTGGAGTGGTGCTGGGCCGCCCGGTTGCTGGAAGAAGAGCTGGAGAAACCGCTGGCCGCTCTGACGCCCGACGATCTCACCGGCCTGATCCGGCACTGGCAGGAGAGCGTAATTGGCCTGGACCGCATGCTCTACGAAGATGCCAAAAAAGAGTTCACCCTGAATGCCATGACCGGATTTGGCATCGACGGCGACGGACAAACCAAAGAACAGGATTTTCTGAAAGTGCGCGGCACTTTTGAAAAGAACACATTTGTGACCGAAATCCTTGAACATATCCGCAGAAAAGGCGATCTTGGCGACCGGATAATTCATCTTTTAGAAGAACTTCAGAAAACTGAAAAAGAGTAGATTATGAGACTTGTTATTCAACCCGATTACCCTAATCTGGCCCGTTGGACGGCCAGCTACATTGCCCGCAAAATTAACCTCTTCGGGGCCACTGCCGAAAAACCATTTGTGTTGGGATTGCCCACCGGTTCTTCGCCGATTGGCATTTATAAAGAACTGATTGAGCTTTGCAAACAAGGTAAAGTCTCGTTTAAACATGTGGTCACCTTCAATATGGATGAATATGTGGGGCTGGCTCCCGATCATCCGCAGAGTTACCACTTTTTTATGTGGTCAAACTTTTTTAATCACATCGACATCCAGCCTGAAAATGTAAATATCCTCAACGGCCTGGCATCCGACATCAAAGCCGAATGTGCACGGTACGAAGAGAAGATCAAATCGGTTGGCGGCATCCATCTGTTTCTGGGGGGTATCGGTGCCGACGGGCACATCGCCTTCAACGAACCGGGATCGTCCTTGACGAGCCGTACCCGCGACAAAGAGCTCAATTTTGATACCCGCGTGGCCAACTCGCGTTTCTTCGGAAACGATGTTAACCAGGTTCCCCGTCTGGCATTGACGGTCGGCGTCGGAACAGTGATGGACTCACGCGAAGTGCTGATTGTGGTGAATGGGCACAACAAAGCCCGCGCCCTGCGGCATGTTGTGGAAGAGAGCGTGAGCCACATGTGGACTGCCAGCGCCCTGCAGCTGCATCCCCGCGCATTGGTGGTGTGCGACGAGCAGGCGACGTATGAACTGAAAGTGGGCACTTACCGACATTTTTACGATATTGAAAAAGATAATCTTGATCCGGAAAGTATCTGGAAATCTGATCTCAATTGGTAGTAAATAAAGATCCGGGCTTCGAACCCGGATTTTTTTT
>JARKOX010000031.1 GCA_029975525.1 Prolixibacteraceae bacterium
GCTGGTAGTTTTACGGATCTCTGCGGCCCTGCAACAGTAGCGGACGGCGATGGTTGTCCTGCCCTGGTTCGTCGAAGTTTGTTAAATTCCGTGGACTCCGGCGCGTCCGTTTACAGTTTTTCCTAAATTTAACCTCATCAAAAAATTGCAAGCATGAATGTCAAAAATGTGATCAGAAGTTGTGGCGCCGGTTTGATGCTGGGCGGGTTGTTGCTGTTTAGCAACTGTTCGACAGTTCCGCTTACCGGCCGCTCGCAGATGAACCTGCTTCCCGAATCGAGCCTGGTCGAGATGAGCCTGACCAATTACGGGGATTTCCTGAAAGAAAATAAAGTGTCGGCCAACCAGTCGCAGGCCGATATGGTAAAACGGGTTGGCAGCCGCATCTCTGCAGCGGTTGAGCGTTACCTCACCGAAAATGGTTTTCAGGACCGGCTGGCTGATTTTAAATGGGAGTTTAATCTGGTGGATGATGCCACACCCAATGCCTGGTGTATGCCCGGCGGAAAGGTGGTCTTCTATTCCGGCATTCTTCCGTTGACCCAAAACGAAGCCGGCATTGCCGTCGTCATGGGACATGAGATTGCGCATGCCGTTGCCCGCCACGGAAACGAGCGCATGAGCCAGGGCTTGCTGATTCAAATGGGAGGGATTGCCCTTTCGGAAGCGGTTAAACAAAAGCCGCAGGAGACCCAGGCGCTCTTTCTGGCCGCTTACGGAGTGGGTTCGCAGGTGGGGATTATGTTGCCCTACTCGCGCAAACATGAATATGAAGCCGATGAACTGGGATTGATATTTATGTCGATGGCCGGATACAACCCCAACGAAGCCGTTGCTTTCTGGACACGGATGTCGCAGCAGGGAGGTCCCAAACCGCCCGAATTCCTCAGCACCCATCCGGTCGACACGAAACGGATTGAACGGATCCAGTCGTTGCTGCCCAAGGCGATGACCTATTTCCCGAAAGGGGCGAAATAACCGGCCGTCTGCCCGCTTATGGCCGGGCGAAAAACAGCGGATAGCTCCTGGGTTTTTTGCGGAATCACAGAAACCATGCGGTTTTTGCAGCAAACCGACCCTTTTTTTACCGATTATTAACACTTGTTAAGGACTTTAAAAATATTTTTCTACTTTTGGTAATATCAGCTAAGCTTATAACATAAACTAAACAGCATGGAAGGCTTTGACAAAAAGGAGGAAATGAATGAGTCCGACAGTAAGTTCAATCAGGATATTCACTCCAGGGTAATGCGGGCAGGAAAAAGAACCTACTTTTTCGATGTCAAAAGCACACGACGTGACGAATACTATCTGACAATCACCGAAAGTAAAAAGCGGTTCGGAAACGACGGGAATTACCATTACGAAAAACACAAGATTTTTCTTTACCAGGAAGATTTTGAAAAATTTGTAGAAAGTCTGCAGGAAATCATCGGTTACATCGCCGCCAACCAGCCGGTTTTGGAGGAGAAGAGTGAAGAGGATGAGCTTGCAGAAGATGAGGATTTCACCCGCGTGGAATTTGAAGATCTGACCAATTAACCGCTCATTGTTGACGGTCCCCACCTGCGTTTACCTGTTTTTGGTCTTTTGTAAAACAGGCCACCCGCAAAACCACTCCGATGAGTTTCGACGAGCGTATCCAAAAGCTCAAAGAAATCGCCCGGGGCTGGCTGAACTATTTTCGTATGGCGAGCCTGCAAGGCAAGCTCAGGGAACTGGACGGCTGGCTCAGGAACCGGCTGCGTTACTGCATCTGGCATCATTGGAAAAAGCCCGAACGCAAGCGGAAAAACCTAATCCGGCTGGGCGTTGATCCAGACCATGCTTACCAGTGGAGCCGTTCCCGAATGGGGGGCTGGCGCATTGCGCAAAGCCCTATCCTGGGGACTACTATCACACTGGAACGTCTGCGAAAAAGAGGTTATGAATCGTTGCTGTCGTATTACGGGAAAGTTGCCCTACGTCTTAATGAACCGCCGTGT
>JARKOX010000048.1 GCA_029975525.1 Prolixibacteraceae bacterium
CGGCGCTGGCCGGCGTTGATGTCCGCCTGCTGATTCCCGAATTCTCCGATGCCCGCATCCCCAAGTGGTGTTCCTTCTCATTTGTGGAAGAGCTGCTCGAAGCGGGCGTCCGGATCTATTTCTACCAAAAAGGGTTTGTCCACAGTAAACTCATCATGATCGACGGGGTCTTCGCGTCGGTAGGCACAGCCAACCTCGATTTCCGCAGCCTGGAAACCAATTTTGAAGTGAATGCTTTTATTTACGACGCAACTTTTACCCGCGAGCTGGTGCGCTACTTCAAAACCGACCTGCGCAACAGCCGGGAGATCAAACTGGCTGAATGGCGCAACCGCCCAACGCTGGATAAATTCCGCGAATCCCTGGCCCACATGGTCAGTCCGATTCTGTAAAAGTCCAAAAACGCTGACCTGCTTTATAAAAACGGGTGGTTTTGAGCCGTTTAAAACGGCAGCTTCCCCAGGTCGAGGTTTCCGCCCGAAAGGATGATTCCTGTCTATTTTCCGGCCACGTCAACCTTCCCTTCGAGAATGGCGGCCAACGGCACTGCTGATGAGGGTTCGATGATGATTTTCATCCGTTCCCACACCAGCCGCATGGCCGCTACAATTTTCTCCTCCGAAACCGTCACGACATCATCCACCTTATCGAGCATGACGGCAAAATTTCGTTTCCCCAGCGACGTGAGCAGCCCGTCGGCAATGGTTTTCGGATTTTCAGAAGGGATAAGAGTTTTGGAGCGGAATGAGCGAAAGGCATCGTCGGCGCCCAGCGGCTCGGCGGCAATCACCCGGCAGTGGGGCAACAGGTGTTTAGTGGCAATGGCGGTTCCGCTGAGCAGACCTCCGCCCCCCACCGGAGCCAGGATCTGGTCAAACGGGCCGGCATCTTCGATCAGCTCTTTGGCGGCAGTCCCCTGTCCGGCAATCACAAAAAAATTGTCGTACGGATGCACTTCCACCGCGCCGGTTTCTGCGATCACCTGTGCCAGCGTACTTTCGCGGGCCTGCAGCGTGGGTTCACAAAAGGTAATCAGTCCGCCATAACCGGCCACCGCCCTCTTTTTTATCTCGGGAGCGGTTTTTGGCATCACAATGTAGGCCGGCACTCCGCGCAGGCGGGCAGCCAGCGCCAGCGCTGCCGCATGGTTCCCCGACGAATGGGTAGCCACGCCCCGCCGGGCTTCTTCTTCGCTCAACGAAAAGACCGCGTTGGTTGCCCCGCGGAATTTAAAAGCTCCCACTTTCTGCAGATTCTCACATTTAAAAAACAGCATCCCGCCGGTAATCCGGTCGATACTTTGGGAGGTAAAAACCGGCGTGCGGTGTGCCAGCGGCCGGATCCGGGCATGTGCCTGTTCAATGTCACTGAAGCTGGGAATAAAACTCATGGTCAACTGTTTTAATATCCAAAAAATTCAGGCTAAACAAAAATAGAAAAATTGGATACGAAGCGTGTCAGGTTAAAAAATTATTCCGTCTTCCAAAACATTTTTAAATGAGCTTTTGTTATTAGTGTACGCTTTTACAAACAACGTTCTGACAAAAAAAATTGCAAAGAAAACCAAGCCGGTAGCCGGTTTCGGAATTTCAGGCAGATAAACGATATTCTTTCAAATAGCAGATTTGGTTTTTGGTTTAGTTTAGGTTTAGGTTGATAGAGAAGGCTGGTAGTTTTACTGGCCTTTCTTTTTTTCTCAAAAATATCCCGGCTCTTCCAAACCGTTTTGAAATGAAACCGTATCGAAATAAAAATCAACACACTCAATATCTTGAATTATGAAGAAGCTGTTACTTTTTGCCCTGCTCCTGTGGCTGGCTCCCACCTATGCACAGGACACCATCCGGGTGATAACCCAGGAACGCCCCTCCTCGAAAGGGCTGCAGCCGGCTTTTGAAGTGGCCGTGCCGCAGGCTACCACGAAAGAAGCCATCGCTTTGTGGCAGGAAACACTGGTCCCCAAAAAATTCCTGAACGTCCTGAAAAAGACGCCTAAACTCAAAAAGGAAAAAGACGAGTGGATCATGCGCGATGTGCTGCTTAAAGAGATCTCTTCGCAACCCCTGACGGTATACACCCGGGTGACCAACTTTACCGGAAAACTTTACTTTACCGCCTTTTTTTCGGGTGAAAACGGTTTTTTGGGATCCGCCACCGCACCACTTTATGCTAACGAAGCGGCCAGCGCGTTGGTGCGTAACTTCGGGGTGGATCTTTACCGGCAGGCTGTTGGAAAAGAGCTGAAAGCAGAGGAAAACAAACTGAAAAGCCTGGAGAAGGACCTGAAAGGCCTCAAAAAGAAAAGAGGTTCTTACGAAAACAAAATCAAAGACAAAAAAGCTGAAATCTCAGACCTGAATGCCGGCACCAGGGAGACCGAGATGCGCATCGACCGCCGCCAAAACTACAACGACCAGGGACAAAACCCGGCAGCAGTGGAGGCGGTTCGCAGCACGACAACCGAAGAGCTGCAAAAACAGCTGAAAGCTGAAAAAAAAGATATCAAAAAAGCCAACCGTTCGGTCCGGTCCACAGAGCGGAAAGTGAATAAAAACCTGAAAGCCCAGTCGGACAAGCTCAACGAAATCGACCGGCAGAAAGTCCGGATTGAAGAGGTAAAAGTCAAACTCAGCCGGATCAAATAACCCCTGCGGATTACGGAAAGGCCCGGTACCATTTCCGGGCATTTTGGCTGTAAATTTTATCGACCACCGTTTTCGGCAGTTTTAATCCCCGGAACTCGCCGTTGATGAGCGGACTGGTAATGGTTTCATCGGTTGTGAGGTATCGCCAGTCCGACGTCCAGGTGTTGTGTATCCGTTTTCTGAAATTTTCCGGTTTGCTGCTTCCGCTGTCGATGATGTCGGTCCCGTAAAGAAGCCGGTCCTGGTAGGTGATAAAAAACTGTCTGACCTTCTCCCGGTCCTCGCGGGTTTGGAAAAACAGCTGCCCCATCCGGGCGGCCAGATCCACCGCTGTATTGGGGAAGCGGTCGAGCCAGTGTGCCAGCTCGTCGACACTCCACTCCAGGCTGGCCAAATGACAACCGATAAATACCAGCCCGGGATTTTTCTCCAGCATACGGTCGCGGGCAGCCAGCTGCTCCTCGTACGAAGGCATTTCGGGGTGCCGGAACATGTGGTATTCGGGATGGCGCGAAAAGTAGCTGCTGTCGTTCCGGGTCGTCATCTGTTCAAAAGGGAGCCAGCAGTTGCGGGGTTCTCCCAGATGTCCCACCAGCGGGATCTTTTTCCCGGCCAGCCAGCTGAAAACCGGATCAAAACGAGGGTC
>JARKOX010000074.1 GCA_029975525.1 Prolixibacteraceae bacterium
GGTCAAATCCCATCTGCGCAATAGCCTGCACATCGGCCTCCGTAAAAAAAGCTTCGCGCTCAACCCCGCGCCGGCTGCTTTGCGAAAGCCAGTGGGCCACATTGGTTCCCGATTTTACCTCAAACTTCCCGGAAATGCCGGAACTCTTCCGAGAATTGCAACTGCTCAAAACAATGAACGTTGAAATTGCTAATACAAAAATTCTCATACTGGTTTAGTTTTTTATGACGATTAAAAATAGCTCAAAAATGAATTACTTCCGGAAATACCACTTTTTTGTCTGTTGACGAGCAAAAGCCACGCTGGTTGTTGCGGCATCGCGGTCTACTTCCCCTTTTCTGATAAGCTTTCTGAGCATCAATCTCTAAAAAAACTGTTTGGCAAGCGGCATTTCGAACATAAAATATCTTTTCGGAAGCCATGCAACATAAAATCAGCTTCGAAGAGACACCCCAAAACATAATATCCGCCAAAACAACAACTTGCAACTTTCTCTTTAACATTTTTCAAATGGGGCAACGCTCTGAAAAATAAAATCAATATATTGGGATCCTGAAAAGAGTGTTGGTAAATTAAGACGTTATTGAATATGGACCTCAATAGCGTGATCTTCAACCAGAACCTGCTATTGCACAAAACAAACCCTTGTGAGAAGCGGTGTTCATGGCGTTGTGATATTAATATCAGCACCAGCCTAAAATAAAACCAAATGAATGAGATCGCTGCTATTTTAAGAAATGACAGCCCGGTTAAAGAATTGCTACACACGATTCAGATGTCTGTTTCGGACATTCCTGTCCGTACGTTTGAATCCGGTTGGCGCTTTATAGAATTTTTTGCTGCCCAACCTCCAGCCCTGCTGTTACTCGACGCTGCATTTCCCGAGGCAGCCGAACTGCTTGCAAAGATCAGAAAGATCCCCGACCTGCAACCGGTTCCGGCAGTGGCGATCACCACATCCGAAACAGGGACGGAGAGCAAAAAAGCGCTTCTGAACGCCGGACTCCAGGCGTTCTTACCAGCCGATTCCGGCGAAGCCGAAGTTTCGGCACTGATCCCCACCTTAATCTTCCGCTGCCGGCCCACTCCTCAACCGAAGCCAGCTCTCCCCGGAATAAATAAGGAACTGTTGAGCATGGTTCTTTACCATACAGTCGACAACGCCCTCCCCGCCAATTCTTCAAAACATACAATCCGGAGAAATCCGGAAGCCGAAATACTTTCGGAAAGAAAAGAGCCGGAAGCAAAAACGCATCCGAATTTCGCACAGGAACTTCCGGCCTGCAACCGGGCCCAAAATGCCCTGCACAAAAGTGAAGCAAAATTCAGGGCTGTGGCCGAATCCTCCGTCGCCGGCATAAGCATTACCGATATGGAGGAGAACTTCACCTACGTCAATGATGCATTTGCCGCCATGCTGGGATTCGAAAAAGATGAACTGATCGGAAAAAATCTTTCGATGCTGACCTCAGCCGATGAGCTGTTGTATTACAGAAAAAAAACAGAAAACCGCAAACGGGGCTTCAGCGAAAAATATGAGATACAACTTCAAACCAAAACCGGTAAAACCAGATCTTTTCTGCTGTCGGCTTCCCCACTGATTTCAGGAGAAGGAGAGGTCACCGAAATACTTGGCGTGACCATTGACATTACCGAACGCAAAAAAGCTTTGGAGACCCTGAAAAAGAGTGAAGACCGGTTTAGAAGTTATTTCGAATTGTCGATTGCCGGGGTGGCCATCACCACGCTTGACGCCGGATGGATGGAGGTAAACGACCACCACTGCCAGATTCTTGGATATAACAAGGAAGAAA
>JARKOX010000071.1 GCA_029975525.1 Prolixibacteraceae bacterium
ACCGGCGAATATAAACTGGGGGTGATGGAGGCGGTGGCCGACACCCAGCTTTTCCGGCCGATTGTCGGGTTTATTTATTCGTTTAACCTGTCGAACAATTTTCGCAAGTTCTGGGAAGGAGAGGAGAACAACAACAGCGACTTTTTCCCCCACTATTATCTCAACCCCTACATGACGCACGATTCGCTGAGATTTAATATGATCACCAATATGGCTCAGATTAAGTTTTATGAGTCGGCGGCACGGCGCTACAGTTTTGGCAAGCGGGCTTATATTGGTGCCGATCTGGTGAAAAGTTTCTACGCTGCTCCGGGATATTCCGAAGCCATCTTTCCCTTCCATCCGGGAAAATACATCAACAATGTCTACGTCGGGCCTGAAGGCAGGTGGAACCGGAATAATTACACCAACATTTTTGCCGGAGGAGGAATCTTCAGGCGTGAAGGAAAATTCTGGACCTGGAATTTTGACGGGCGGCTCTATCTGAGCGGTTTTAAAGCCGGCCAGACCGAACTCACCGGAACCATTTCAAAACCGTTTCCTTTTTGGAAAGACTCCCTGGCCTATTTTAATATCGAAGGAAACTTGCAAAACAGGGTTCCCGATTATTTCCAGCAACACTATTTTTCGAACCGCATCAAATGGGATAATAACTTCATTAACGAACAGCAGATGAACGCCGGATTCCGGTTTTTTTCACCCCGGCGTAAACTGGAAGCTGCTTTCTGCTACTCCCTTTTTAATAATTATCTCTACCACGACACCCTCGGGATTCCGGCACAAACCAAAAGCGAACTGCTGGTGCTTTCGGCCTACCTCGACAAGGTCTACACGCTCGGAAACCTGAATGTCCGCACCCGGCTGTTGTGGCAAAAAGCTACTGCTCCGCAATATCTGAGGCTTCCCGACCTCAGTGCACAACTCACGTTGCTCTACAAAATGACGATTTCAAAGGTGCTCTTCACCGAAATCGGCCTCGACACCCGCTACAATACCGAATATTATGCGGATGCCTATCATCCGGCAACCGGCTTTTTCTATCTCCAGAATGAGAAGAAGCTGGGCGGATATCCCTACATGGATGCTTTTGCTGATTTGAAACTCAAACGTACCCGCGTATTCTTTCAATACCTGAACATCGGTTCGTCGTTTTTGAACAAACCGTACTTTACTGCGTTACATTATCCGATGAACAGATCGACCTTCCGGCTTGGCGTAGCATGGTCTTTCTACGATTAACACACCCCCACTCTTTGTTGAATTTAAATTTCAGAAATGTTCTTAAAAGTAAGGAATATTGTATTGTTATGGGTAGTTATTTTTTTAATGCCCAGTTTCATAGAGAAACCCCGGCAAGTGGGGCCGGCCAGTAATTCCACAGCACTTCCCCTCCGAACCCTTGAATTTATCCGAAAAGAAGGTCGCTTGCGTGTGGTGGTTGATTACAACTCAACCAACTATTTTGTCTACCGGGGCAACCCAATGGGATTTACCTACGAGATGCTCAAAACGCTGGCAGCCGACCTGCAGGTGTCGTTGGAGCTGTTTGTTACCAACAACATCGAAGAGACTTTTAAAGGGCTGGAAACCGGTCGTTTCGATCTGGCTGCCAAAAACCTGACCGTTACTCCTGAACGAGCCGACCGTGTTGACTTTACCGTTCCGATCGGGCAAACCCGGCAGGTGCTGGTGCAACGTTATCCGGCCGTTCAGGATATTTTTGATCTGTCCGGAAAAACCGTTTACATCCAGAAAGATGCAGTTTGTGCCGGGTGGTTTGGAAAGTCGGAAGCCGAAGTGCATTTACTTCAGGATTCGCTGCTGAGTGCCGAACAGCTCATCTCGCAGGTGGCGCTGGGAACCATCGATTATACCATTTGTGATGAAAATGTAGCCCGGGTTAACCAGGTTTATTATCCCAATCTTGATGTGGACGTTGCGATAGGATCGCC
>JARKOX010000088.1 GCA_029975525.1 Prolixibacteraceae bacterium
CGCAGGCAACCGCTGTCAGAAGTAAAAAGATCCGTTTCATATTTCCTGTTTTTTGATTTCTGTCCGTACGACGGTCAGCATTTCACGGAAGTTACAGCAGAATACATATTTTTTTTGAACTGTTGCCAGCCACTCCGGAAATGGGGAGCTCCGGCTTATCTTTTTTTGATCCGGACAGCAAAAAAGACAAAACAGGCCAGCAGCAGCTCGGCCAGAAACAGGAACAGACCGATTCTGACCTGGAAAAAGCCGGTTAAGAAGCTGTTCAGCTGAACCATGGCAATTAAGCTCAGAAAGGCATTGATAAAGGCATCGGAGAGGTTGGATTTTTTCTCCCGTTTGGTGGCGATGTGCTCCGACAGCTCTTCCAGCCGGTTGGCGATCTTTTCCCGGATATTCAGAATTCCCCGCTGAAGGTTTCCAACCCGGATAATGGTCTGTTCACTCTGGTATTGAAAATTATCACTCAGATACTGGGAGTTGATCACCGCTTTCAGGCGGGAGTGGATATTTTCGAGCGAAGCCAGGTTTATTCCCGTAGCGGGATCCAGCGTCCTGTCCAGTTCGCGCAGGGTTTTCTGCTGCAAATGTTCGTTGTGTGCCAGCACAGCGCTGGGAATGACCAGGTAGGGACTCACGGCCGTGTACTCTTTAACGGCCTCCATAATTTCGTCGGGGTTCGAGATCTTTAACAGCATGCCCCGGCACAAAACCATAAAAGAGCTGGTGTTGGGCATCACCGGCTGAATGGTATCCCGGATCTCTTCTTCATCCATTCGCGCAAAATCAAAAATGCCCAGGATGATTCCGCAGATAACTTTGGCAAAACTCCGGAGAGGATCGGTTAAAAAATCTTCCTGCGGAGGCAGAAACGATTCCAGAAATTTTTCCGGCAGGTTGCTGGTCCCTTCCAGGTCTATTTCGACGATGCCGGTTCCCGACCCCGTGAGCTTGCTGGAATCCGGGATCTGGCCGATGTGCCGGATGAAGCCGGATGGCGTGAAACCGGCTTCGGGACCGTTTGCGATTTTAATCCGGATCTGATCTTTTACCGGCGATGCTTCCACCGAGCAGCCAAAAAGGGAGGCGAGTTAAATCAGATCATAATCCGTAAAAAAAGCATTGGTTGCCGGCGAAATGGTCAGGTGCCACACGTTGACCTGCGAAAGTGGGAAAAAGGTAGTGCTGACCGAAGTTTTTACGGCTAATGCAGTCCGTGCCGATTGCAGGATATGAAGTTTCCCTTCGGAAGTGTAGCGGCAGGCACGCGGTACCTCCAGAACCGACGCCAACTGGTGCTGAAATGTGGAATAGAAAGGGAGCTTTTTTTGATTCTGAAAGTTCAGGATATCTCTTTCGAAGGAGTAAAAAAAGTCACCGCGCTCCGGCTCTTTTCTCCCGGCATCCTCCCTCGAAAGGGCATCCTCCGTAAAATGAAAGGTTACAGAAGCTTTGCGGAATTCATGCCGGGGCTGCTCGGTCTCAAATCCCGGAACCGGCTTCAGGGCGATTTCTCCCCGAGCATCCTGCGCTTGGATTAAACTCTCCTGCATTTTCTGGAAGACCGGATTGTTTTTCCAATTGTTAACGCCCAGGCTTACATAAAGATCTTTCAGAAAATTTTCGATCTCCGCGGTTTTGATTTTGTTCCCGTTCGTATTGAATTGGGGGAAGGTGAGGAGAAGCAGGTTTTCAACATTTTTTTTGTCAGCATCCAATGCCGGCTGCACGTAAGGAATATCGATCCACTTGGCGCCCAGTCCGGAGAAAATCCTCAGCCTTTTTTCGGGAGGAAAGTTGTCGGTGATTGTTTTTTCCGGATTGTTGGATTCAAAAAAGACATTTTTAATTTCTACGCAGCTTTTCTCCCTGATCCACTTTTTAAGCCCGGGCACTCCTTCTTCGATCAGCTTGCGCGCAATACCTTTCCCTCTCTCTTTTTCGTCAATAATCAGATAGGTCAGGTGCAGGCAGGCACTGCCGGCATACCAGTCAGCAATCATCCCGCCGGCTACTTCGTTTCCGATCAGCACCATCACGGAGTGCGGCTCGTAAGACTGCTTTTCTCCTTTTACCCGGTTCAGGATAACTCCAAACTCTTCCCGCTCATTGGGATCGGGAAAGCCGTTTTCATAGAGTAACCGGAAACGGTTGACCGATGCCGCATTCTTCGCCAGCGAATTTGAGTCGTACAGATATTGCATAATGTTTTAATTCTGATGAACGGCCGATGAATCTTTTCTGATTTTTCTGGCATTTTCCGCTTCAGTGAATTATTCCGTAAAAATGGAAAACGCAGCCTCCGATTTTGTAAAAAACGGATTACCAAATTACGAAACTGTTTGAAACGAACAATCATTTTTAGTTTCGGATTACGGTCGAAATTGCGGCGGTAGATTTTTTCCAGTTGGGCAGGAAAAGTGGGAGACAGCATCAGAAAGCCCATTTCAGCCGGGCGAAGAGGAGCTTTCCGTAGTCGCCGAATTCGGTGCCGCTGTCGCCCGAAAAGAGCTGGCCGGTGAGCAGTACTTCGAGTTTATTACCCAGCGAGTAGGTGAACGAGGGACCGATGTAAATGGAATGGTCGCCGGGGTTGACGATGCCGGACAACGCGGCGTTAAACAGCGGCGTGACCGGGTAGCTGCACTGGCCAAACAACGACCAGCGCGCCAGCGACAGCATTTTGGCCGACAGCTGCTGGTCGAACAGCAGCCGTCCTCCGGCCGGGCCGGTGGTTCCGTGGCTGTTGAAGAGGAACCCGCCATGCAGGTAAAACCCTTTGCTGAACGAGTAGTC
>JARKOX010000073.1 GCA_029975525.1 Prolixibacteraceae bacterium
GCAACCGGTTCGAGACAAAAAATCTCAATCTGCGCCCCCGACGTTTTCCGGAAGTAAAGTCGCGCCCGGATTACCCTGGTGTTGTTAAAAATCAGCATGGATTGCGCAGGCAGGTAGTGCGAGAGGTTAAAAAACCGGTCGTCGGTAATTTTTCCACTTTGCCAAACCAGCAGCTTCGACTGGTCGCGTTCGGGCAACGGATATTTTGCACTCCGCGCATCAGGCAGATCATAATTAAAATCGCTGATCTTCAGCGACTGTACAACAGCAGTTTTGCTCTTTTTTTCCAAGTCACCCATTTTTGCGGTCACAAAAGTAGCGCAAACTTCGGGATGGACAAAATGTTGTAAGTTTGCAAAAAAATTCAATCTATGATTAAAGTAGGCGATAAGGTCAGATTTCTGAATAGTGTAGGTGGCGGTAAGGTTACCGGTTTTGAAAATCCGAAAGTAGCTCTTGTTGAGGACGACGAGGGTTTTGAAGTTCCCTGTCTGGTGTCGGAGCTGGTATTGATTGAGCCGGTTTCGCAGCCGGCAGCAGCTGCCGCAGGAGCCAGACCGGCTCCGGTTGTTCAGGAAACCAAAAAGCCGGCAAAGGAGGTGCAACCGCTGTTTGCCTCGTCGGCCGGGAAGCCGGCCTCGGTTAATCCCGCCTGGTTCCTGGCGTTTGTACCCGAAGTCCCCACCAGTCCGCTTTCGGGCGAAATTAAAACCTGGCTGGTAAACGACAGCCGGCAGACGTTGCTGTTTCACTTTTCCCTGCTCGAAAACAACGGCTACCGCTCGGTAAAATCGGGCCGGCTGGCACCTTATGCCCGTATTCCGCTGCACGGATTTGGTCACGCCGATCTGAGCACCCTCCCCGATTTTGCGATCCAGCTGCTGCCGTACGAAAGTAACAGTCCGGCGCTGCACCCGGCGCTGAGTAAAACCATCCGGATAAATCCGGTAAAATTCTACAAGGAGAACTCGTATGTGCCAAATGCTTATTTCGAAAAGCGGGCATTGCTGATCGAGATCAAGGAGAAAGAACTGACCCCGGAACTGGAAAAACTTCAGCAGCACGACTTCCACGCCCCGTCAGTGGAAGCCTCCAAAGAGGCCAAACCGACGGCCAAACCCCGCCGGAGCGAAACCACAGAGCTCAAAGAGGTTGACCTGCACATTCACGAACTGGTGGAAATATCGGAGGGGCTGAGCAACAAAGAGATCCTCGACCTTCAGATGGAGCGCTTCCGCTTCGAGATGGAGACGGCCATCCACAACGGAACACGGCGGGTTGTCTTTATTCACGGCGTAGGACAGGGAACGCTGAAAAACGAACTGCGCCGGGAACTTTCATCGCGTTATAAAAAATACGACTTTCAGGATGCCAGCTTCAAAGAATATGGCTATGGCGCCACCATGGTCATTTTGCGGAGATAGTGCCTAAAACATCAGGATCCAATCCCTGTTCAAGCAGGGTGCTGCAAAAAAAGAGAGCCGGAACAATGTTCCGGCTCTCGCTCTTTACAAATCGTCGGGGTGACAAGATTTGAACTTGCGACCCCACGCCCCCCAGACGCGTGCGCTACCAGGCTGCGCCACACCCCGATTTTGTGATTGCAAAAGTAGCATTTGAAAACGTTCCTGCCAAATTTTTTTTCGATGTTTTCTACAATCCTTCTCCTCATAGTTTTCTTCTATTTGTACTTCAGCATTATCGATCAAAATGTTTGCAACAGTTCGTCAGATGTTTTATACTTTTGTTCACCAGTTTAAAAATCATGAAAAAAT
>JARKOX010000094.1 GCA_029975525.1 Prolixibacteraceae bacterium
GGCAGGATGCCCTCGCCATAAACACTCTGCAGCACCGGAATTCCGAGGTACGCCACGTTTCCGAAGGCAAAAACCATAAACAGCACCCGCCGTTTTTCATTCGGCAACCGCAGCAGGTAGCTGACAGGGTAGGCGAGGAGAATGCAGGTTACAATAAAAACCGAGTTAACACCGACCAGGGTGGAGTAGGACTCCTGCGAAAGATCGAGGCGCAGCAGCGAATGGATGATCAACGCCGGGAACCCCACCCAAAGCGCGTACCGGTTGAGGATATCAACCCAGGCAAACGAGGCGATCCGGACTTTCGAAAAGAGAAATCCGGTAAAAATGATCAGGAAAAGCGGCAGTACCGACTGAACGGCGGTCAGGAAAGTGCCCATGAACCGTAATTGATGAACGGACGGACATCGGTAACCATCATCCCCACCGTGCGGGCAGCTTCCATCCCCAAAACACCGTCTTCAAAAACCTGGCAGGAGGTGGGGGCGACACCCATGAGCAGGGCGCATTTCAGAAAGGTGTCGGGGTCGGGTTTGTGACGTTCCACATCGTCGGCCGTCACAATGGCGTCAAAATAGTGCGTCAGTCCCAGCGTCTCCAGCTGGAGCGAGGCGCTCCGCCGGCTGGCACCGGTGCCAACCGACATCGGGAGTTTCCCGTAATAGGTTTTGACAATCTTCACCACCTGCTCAATGGGTTTCACCAGGTGAACCGCATCCCAAAAGGCCTGCTGCTTCAGCTTTACCAGCTCTTCCGGGGTAATGGACAGGTTGTTTTCGGCAACCAGCCGTTCGGCAAACATGATGGTGGGTTTTCCGGTCATTTCATATACCAGGCGATCTTCAAAAATAAATCCGAAGCGCTCACCCAGTTGATTCCAGTTCGTTACATGCACCGGCAGGGAGTCGGACAAGGTTCCGTCGAGGTCAAATATCAGGGCCCGGGCATGCGGGTCAATTCGTAACTCCATATTTCAAATTTTCATGCAAAAATAGCATTATCCTTTTCTTCACCGGTTGAAAATCAGGATTTTGGCGGTAATTTAAAAATTATTTAAAAAGCAGAGGGCGAAAATCACCCCCAAAACCAACGCTGCAGGTTTGTCGCCGGGAATAATTCTTTTGAAATTCGCCCGGACTGTTTTAAGCCGATTGTCTATCTTAGGGCATTCAATTCCAATAAACATGCAGCGATTCTTAGAAGCCTGTGCGGCTTATATTTACCGGAAGCACTCCGGCCAGCTGACCGAACTTTGCCTGGTTTTTCCCAACCGGCGGGCAGGTGTCTTTTTTTCGGCTTACCTGAAAAAAGAGCTGGACCACCCGGCCATTGCCCCGCAAATGATCACCATCAACGAGCTGGTGCACGGGTTCTCCGGATTACAACCGGCCGACCGGTTGATGCTGATCTCCGTGTTGTATGAAATTTACCGGAAACACACCTCTACCGCCGAAACGTTCGACGATTTCTATTTTTGGGGCGAAGTGCTCCTGTCGGATTTTGACGACCTCGACAAGTACCGGGCCGATGCCGGCAGCCTGTTCCGGAATATTTCGGAGCTGAAAGAGATTGAGCGCCTTTTCGATTTTTTAAGTCCCGAACAGCGTGCGTTGTTGGAACAATTCTGGGGAAGCCTCCGGACGGCTGGCGAATCACCCCACCAGCGCGAATTTGTTTCGGTCTGGTCTAAACTGGCGGCTATTTATGCCGATTTCCGCACTGAGCTTGAAAAACGGGGAATCGCCTACAGCGGACTGCTTTACCGCGACGGCATTGAAAAACTGCTGCAATCGGATCCGGAAAAACTCCCCTTCCGGAAATATTATTTTATCGGGATGAACGCGCTGAATGCCTGTGAGAAAGAGCTGTTCGGCTTCCTGCAAAAAAGCGGAAGAGCCGGCTTTTTCTGGGATTTTGACAACTTCTACCTCGACAATCTGAAAAACAGCGCCGGAAAATTTCTGCGTGAAAACCTGCAGCTTTTTTCCCCTCCGGAAGACTTCACCATCGAGACGGATCATTTTTTCCGCCCCAAAAATATTGAACTGGTCGCTGTTGCGTCGGCAACCGGACAGGCTCAGGTAGCTCCCCGCTTTCTGCACGAGTTGGGCGAACGCTACTCGGGCCGGTTCGACAATACCGCCGTGGTGCTGGCCGACGAGTCGTTGCTTTTCCCAGTGCTGGGGGCGCTTCCCGAAAATATCGGATCGGTGAATGTGACCATGGGATACCCGGTGAAGAATTCGCCGGTGGTGAGCCTGGTCAACCTGATGGCCAGCTTGTTGCGCAACACAAAAATCGAACCCGGCAAACCGGTGAAAATCTGGCATCGGCTGGCCACCGACCTGCTGAACCACCAGCTGCTGACGGGCGCCGAACCTGAAAAAACAGCGCAACTGATCAGCGAAATCAACCGCTCGAACCGCATCTACCTCTCGCCCGGCGAGTTGGTATTTTCTCCGCTTCACCAGGCGGTATTCACGCTTCCTGCCGAGGTCTCCGGTTATGCGGGCTATTTCCTCGGCGTACTCCGGCAAGTTTATCAGCTGAATTCGGAAAAAGAAGAAAATCCGGTCCTGCAGGAGATGATCTACACCGTTTACACCGCTTTCGAAAAATTAGAGCAGACGATTCGCCTGGCGGTCGAAAGTGACCGGATCACCATCTCGGCGCCGGTTTTTTTCCGGTTGATGCGCCAGTATCTCAACCAGGTGAGCGTCCCGTTTGAAGGCGAACCGCTTTCGGGACTGCAGGTGATGGGAATCCTGGAAACCCGCTGCCTCGATTTTGAAAACCTGATCATCATCGGGTTAAACGAGGAGGTGTGGCCGCGCACCTTTTCCGCGCCATCATTTATTCCTTACCACGTGCGGAAGGCGTTCGGGTTGCCTACCATCGACGAGCAGGACGCCATGTATGCCTACTATTTCTACCGGCTGATCCAGCGGGCTTCGTACCTGACAGCCACCTGGAGCACCGAAAGTGAAGGGGTTACCACCGGCGAACTCAGCCGGTTTGGTTACCAGCTGCTGCTGAAATCGCCACACCAGGTGCGGAAAAGTATCTTCGAATTTCCCTTTTTCAGCGCTGCGGAAGTACCGGTTACCGGCAGCGGTTCGCCCGAAATAACCGAAAAACTGCTGGCGTTCAATTCAGCTGAAAAGCCGTTGTCGCCCAGCGCCATCAATACCTATCTGCATTGCAGGCTGAAGTTTTACTTTCGCTACCTTACCGGGCTGAAAGAGCCCGATCAGGTACAGGAAGAGGTAGACCGGCAGGCCTTCGGAAATATTTTCCACAAAGCGGTGGAAAACCTGTACCGTCCTTTTCTGGGCAGTCGCGTTTCGGCCGGCCAGCTCGCTGACCTGCAAAAGAACAAAACGGCCATTCAGCGCGCCGTCCGCAATGCGTTTGCCACCGAATACTTTTTTGTTCCCGAAGAAAAAGCCGGACAAACCGAGCTGGACGGGAAAACCATCCTGATCTTTTCAACCATTGAAACCTATCTCGACCGGTTACTGGAAATTGACCGGCACACGGCCCCGTTTGTGCTGCATGCCATGGAGAGCGCCTATTCTCTCAAGCTGCCGGTGCTCATTGACGGTCGGCCGCAGGAGGTCTGGATTGGCGGAAAAATCGACCGGATCGATGAAGTGGAGGGAGTTGTGCGGGTGATCGATTACAAAACCGGCAACGTGGATGCTGTTGCCTTCGCGTCGGTGGAAGAGCTTTTTGACCGCGAACGGACCAAGATGAAAAAGGAGATCACCCAGGCGCTGATCTATTCTCTGATTTTGAAACGGGGAGCGTTTGCCGGTTCACCGGTGAGCCCGGCGATCTACCGGCTTCTCAATTTCCACGACGAAAATTTTCAGCCCGTTATCAGCTACATAAAACAGCCGCTCGAAATTTCAATGGTTGACAAGGAACTGGAAGAGCAGCTGGCGACCCTGATCGGGGCGATTTTTTCGCCGGCCGCCAGTTTCGACCAGACGCCGATCAAAGATCGGTGCAGCTACTGTCCCTACGCCACCATTTGTATGCGCAGTTAATGTTCGTCGAGGTATTTTTTGTAGAGATCGGGGCGTAACTTTTGGGTACGTTCGAGCGATTGCTGCAGTTTCCATTCGTCGATGAGCCGGTCGTTGCCGCTCAGCAAAACTTCGGGAACCTTCATGCCTTTGTATTCGGCCGGGCGGGTGTAAACCGGCGGACTGAGCAGGTTGTCCTGAAACGAATCGGTGAGGGCCGAGGTTTCGTCGGAAAGTACACCGGGAATCAGCCGCACCACGCTGTCGGTAATCACCGCCGCCGCCAGCTCGCCGCCCGTAAGCACATAATCGCCGATCGAAATTTCGCGGGTGATAAAAAGCTCCCGGATCCGGTGGTCGATCCCTTTGTAGTGCCCACACAATATCAGCAGGTTTTTCTGCATCGACAGGTAGTTGGCTTCCCATTGGTCAAAGGTTTTTCCGTCGGGAGTGGTGAAGATAATCTCGTCGTAATCGCGCTGGCTTTTCAGGTGTTCAATGGCGGCTTCCACCGGCTGGATCGCCATAACCATCCCGGCACCTTTGCTGAACTGGTAATCATCGACACGCCGGTGTTTGTCGGTTGAAAAATCGCGCAGGTTGTGTACGTAAATCTCCACCAGCTGCTTCTCCTGCGCCCGCTTTACGATGGAATAATTCAGAGGACTCTCCAGTATTTCGGGTAAAACGGTAATAATATCGATCCGCATATCGCTCAAGTTTTCGGCAAAGTTAAGAAAGAAGCCCTTTGCAGAAAAAATCTCCCCAAAAAGCTTTTCAAACCGCATTACCCGACTGCACTCTTTGTCGTCCGGGAATTTCTCAGTTATAAACACATCCAACTATCTATATAATTGTGACAAAAATTCAGTTTCAAACTACTGATCGGGACAAAATGGCCCGAAGTGGTGGGGGAGGGCGGAAAAAATGGCCGTTCGGGGCTGGTGGAATGGCATTTGCCATGAAAGGGACAGAATATGAAAATGAAAAACAATTAAAAATAAGGAGGAAAAACAATGAACGTAGTAAGATTTCAAAATCCGGCTTTTGTAACCCGCCATTTGGTTAACGATCTGTTCAACAACATGCTGGTCAATGACAACCAGGCTTGCTGCAATGTGGTACGTCCGGCAGCCAATATTTTCGAAACTGAAAAAGATTTCCGCATTGAGTTGCTGGTCCCCGGATTCTCGAAAGAAGAGATTAAACTCAGTTTCCATAAAAACGTGTTGACCGTCCAGTCGGAAAGAAAAGCCGGCGAGAGCCAGGAGTATCTTTACACCCGCCGCGAATTTGGATTCGACAACTTCGAGAAAAAATTTAACATTCCCGAAACGGTAAATGCCGAAAATATCAACGCCTGCTTCCGGAACGGTATTCTGGAAATTGTGTTGCCCAAAAAAGAAGAAGCGTTGGAAAAAACACCGCTTGAGATAGCAGTTAATTGAGAAAGATTGATTTGAATTGGTTAGTTAGGTTAGTTTTAGGTTTTGATCCCGCTGGTAATCTCCCGGCGGGATTTTTTTTTGTCGGGATGGCGGTGTAAAAGTTAATCGCTGACCAGGAAGTTGTTTCTCGGCCATTTTTTATACTTTCGGAGGTCTGAAAATGTTGAAACCATGAATTTGAGCGGGCTTAAGGAAAAGGTCTTCAAAGCTAATCTTGATTTGGTTAAGCACGGCCTGGTAATCTTCACCTGGGGCAACGTCAGCAGCATCGACCGTGAGAAGGGGCTGGTTGTCATTAAACCCAGCGGAATCAGTTACGAAACCATGAAGGCTTCGGATATGGTGGTGGTCGATCTGGAGGGAAATCAGGTGGAAGGAACCCTGAAACCATCGAGCGACACCCCCACGCACCTGGTACTTTACCGGGCATTTCCCGCTATTGGCGGAATTGTGCATACCCATTCGTCCTGGGCAACAGCCTGGGCGCAGGCCGGCAGGGCCATTCCGGCGTTGGGCACCACACATGCCGACTATTTTTACGGAGATATTCCCTGCACCCGTAAACTGACGGAGGAAGAAGTAAAGGGAGCTTATGAAGCCGAAACCGGAAAAGTAATTGTTGAAACCTTTCAGCAGCTCGACCCGCTGGCGCTTCCCGGGGTAGTGGTGTGCAACCACGGTCCGTTTGCCTGGGGAAAATCGGCGCACGAAGCGGTTCACAACGCCAAAGTGCTCGAGGAGGTTGCCCAGATGGCCTATCACACGCTGCAGCTCAATCCGGAGGCACAATTCGACCGCTTTCTGCTCGACAAGCACTATCTTCGCAAGCACGGAAAAAATGCCTATTACGGCCAGAAATAGAAAGAAAAACAGTCCGCCGAAGCGGATTTTTTCTTTGATTTTCTGAGCTACATCAGCGAAGTGCTGAATGGTATTTTGTAGCTTTGAAATAGAATTAACAGATAGATTTATGAAAAAATTTGCATTGCCCTTGCTGGTGTTACTGGCCGTTGCCTGTAACCCGAAAAATACCGGCAAAAACACGGAAAATATGGTTGACATGAAGCTCATTGAGCAAAAAGCCGGCGAATTTGCGCCGTTTAAGCTCACCACCGACCTCTCGGTGCTGACGGAAAAGGAGAAACAGATGTTGCCGCTGCTTTTTGAAGCGGCTGCCCTGATGGATGACATCTTCTGGAAAGAAGCATTTGGCGACAAGGAAATTTTACTGGCCGGAAAAACAGATTCCAGCCTGGTGAAATTCCTTGAAATCAACTACGGCCCGTGGGAACGGCTCAACAACAACGAACCTTTTCTGCCGGAATATGGCGAAAAACCTGCCGGCGCCTGTTTTTATCCGATCGACATGACCAAAGAGGAGTTTGATGCCTGGGACAACCCCGAAAAGACAAGCCTCTACACCTTAATCCAACGGGATGAAGCCGGAAAACTGCAGGCGGTTCCTTACCATGTTGCATTTAAGGAAGAGGTGGAAAAAGCGGCCGGTTTGATTCAGCAGGCTGCTGCGCTTGCCGAAGACCCCGGCCTGAAAAAATACCTCGAAGCCCGCGCCAACGCCCTGCTCACCGATGATTATTATGCCAGCGACATTGCCTGGATGGAGATGAAAAATAATACCATCGACTTTATTATCGGTCCTATTGAAAATTACGAAGACCATCTTTATGGCTACAAAGCCGCCCACGAAGCCTACATCCTGGTAAAAGACAAGGTGTGGAGCGAACGGCTGGTTAAATATGCCGCCATCCTGCCCGCACTTCAAAAAGCGCTGCCGTGCGAAGCCCCGTACAAAAATGAAACTCCCGGCTTCGACTCGGATATGAATGTTTACGATGCCGTTTTTTATGCCGGCGACTGTAATTCAGGCAGCAAAACCATCGCCATTAACCTGCCCAACGACGAAAAGGTGCGCGCCGAAAAAGGAAGCCGCAAACTGCAGCTGAAGAATTCGATGCAGGCCAAATTCGACAAAATATTGTTCCCGATCGCCGGTCAGCTTATTGCTGAAGAGCAGCAGAAACATGTAAAATTTGATGCCTTTTTTGAAAACACGATGTTTCACGAAGTGGCCCACGGACTGGGGCTGGGCAGCACCGTTAATAAAACATCCACGGTTCGCGAAGCGCTGAAAGATGCCTACACCTCCATTGAAGAGTGCAAAGCCGATATTCTGGGGTTGTGGTGCGTTTACCAGCTCAACGAAATGGGCGAACTGGCCGACAAGGATCTGATGGACAATTTTGTCACCTTCATGTCGGGCATCTTCCGCTCCGTGCGGTTCGGTGCCGCTTCGGCACACGGCAAAGCCAATATGATCCACTTTTACTATTTCCAGGAAAAAGGGGCATTTGAGCGCGACGTCGCGACTGGAAAATACCGCGTCAATTTCGACAAGATGAAGCAGGCTATGTTTGATCTTTCGAACCTGGTGCTTACCCTGCAGGGCGACGGCGATTATGCCAAAGCCACGGCGCTGATTGCCGAAAAAGGCTCCATTCGCGAAGAACTGCAGAAAGACCTCGACCGGATTGCCCAGGCAGGTATCCCGCGCGACATTGTTTTCGAACAGGGGCCGCAGCCACTCGGACTGAATCAATAGCCGGAAACCGGTTCACCACACGACCTGGAGGCTGTCTGTAAAACGGGCAGCCTCCAGTTTTTTTACAGCCTCACCACGCGGAAAAGATTTGAGTAAAATGTTAATCCTTTGTTAAACCATTGGGCAATAAGTGGAAAAATGAGAACAACCCATTAGATTTACAAAATTCTTTACGTGGTTTTCATCGAATGAAGAAGCTTCTTTCCATATCATTAAGCTGGCTCATGTTGCTTTCAGGATTGCAGCTGACGCTTTCTTTGCATTATTGCGGTGGTGAACTGGCCGATTCGAAAGTTTCGTTGACAGGGCACATCGCTTCCTGCGGTATGGAAGGAGAAACTGACGAATGCCCACAACCCGGCAATCATCTTGAATCAAGTTGCTGCAATAACCAGACTTCGGTTTACGCGGTTGATCAAAATTTCACACCATCGTTTCCCGAATTTAAAAACTTTGAGCAGCCTGTTTTGCAGGTTTTCATTCTTTCCGAAATACAAAATTTCAACGCATTAACTGCATACAATCGCATTTACACCAATGTCAGTCCGCCAATAAATTTGTTGGTTAGCGACGTAAATCTTTCCGACATTGGTGTGTTCCG
>JARKOX010000075.1 GCA_029975525.1 Prolixibacteraceae bacterium
TCCGGCGAATAGTTGTTGGCATCGGCACGGAAACCAAGCGAAACGACCAGCCGTTCGTTCAGGAAATTTTTGCTTGCCTGGGCAAAAAGGCCCCATTTCAGTAAAGTGAGGTCTGTGTGGTAGTTAATCTCCTGAATGCCGGAATTGTAAAACCGGCGTTGTTGTGTTTGGTTCAGGTAGTTGACCTGTTCGATGTTGAAGCCGGTATTCAGTTTAAAACCATCGAGGCGGGTGCTGTTTTCGAACCTGAATTTGTTTTCAATCTCTTCCGAAGCGTAGTCAAATATTTTGTTGGCGGCCGAACTTTCATCATTTTCCAAGTATTTGTAGGCCGAATTGTTGAGATGGTTACGGCTGATGACAACCGTTTGAAAACTGTTGTCGCGAAAGTGTTTGTAAACCGCGCCAACCGTGTAGTTCCACTGTTCGTTGACCGGCACCTGGCTCAAAATATATTTTTGTTGGTCGTCGGGATTTTTGATGCCGGTATTCAGTTTAAACAGGTCGATGGCCCCCAGCCCAACGAGAGTCAGTTCATTTTTCTGGTCGAAGCGGGTCCGCACTTTAAACTGCAGGTCGTTGAAGGTTGGCAGAAATGGCAACTCGAGCGCGCTGAAGAGGAATTGCAGGTAGGACCGGCGTGCCGACACAATGTAAGTGGTACGGTCGCCCAGCGGCCCGTCGAAGGTTGCCGAAACTTCGGAAGCACCCACGGTACTCCTGAATTTTAGTTTGTCGTTGTTTCCGTCAACCTGAAAAAATTCGAAGACCCCGCTCAGCGCATTTCCCCGGTTCGCCGGAAATGCCCCCGCGTAATAGTTCACTTCACGCAGGAAATCGGCGTTGAGAATTCCAACCGGTCCGCCCGAAGCGCCCTGGGTGGCAAAATGGTTGATATTGGGGACCTCTACCCCATCGAGGTAAAAACGGCTTTCGGAAGGTCCTCCGCCGCGGATGATGATATCATTGCGAAAAGCAGGCGTTGACTGAACCCCCGGAAACGACTGAATGACGCGGGAAACATCGCGGTTGGCGCCGGGGCTGTTCTCAATTTCCGAAATCCCGATGGTTCGCAGCGAAACCGGGCTCTCTTCGGTCTTCCGGTAAGGCGAGGCGGTTACGGTGACCTCTTCAATTTGCTGGTCGGCTCGCTGCATGGCAATATCGATATTGGCCACTTTGGCATTGCTGATTTCAATTTCCGGCGAAATGGCCTGCCGGTAACCTACAAACGAGGCTTCGAGCCGGATAAATCCCGGTTTGAGGCCGGTTAGCCGGAAGTTGCCTTCCAGATCGGTTACCGCTCCGGTCGAACTCCCCGAAACCACAATGTTTACAAATGGCAGAGGATCGTTGTTGACCGCATCATAAACCCTTCCTTTTACCATCGCCTGCTGGGCCGGTACCATTCCCGTCCAGGCAAAAAACAAAAACAAAATGCTTGCAAATATTTTAGGAGTCATGGTTTTAATTTTAAACGAACTGAAACGGAGTGAATGATCTCTTTGGCAGTGGTGAGGGTGGTCAGGTCGGTAAAGAGTTTTCCATCTTTTCCGGAGGGATGACCATGTCCGATCGGATTGAGGAAGACCGGGTCGTCACCGTTTTCGGTGTCGAAGGTTGTCGCATACACCAGCGACGGTTGCAACGACCCGAAATAGTCGGGATCGTTGGAATAACTGGTGTTGGTCCAGTATCGGTTTGAATCCCAGGCCTGATTGATCTCCAGCAGAATCCGGAATTTTTTTGGCGGAAAGACCGTTGAGCGTGTATCCAGGCTGAAATTACCTTTAGGCGTTGCAGCTGTAATGGCATCGGGCACCGGCGTTTCGGGTGAGGGAATATACAGTCCGTCGGAAGCCCGGATGCCGCGTTTATGCGCCCAGTAGGGCAAAGTTGCCGGCCGGCGGACCGACCCCGGCTCAACGTTCCACTTGCCGGGTTGAGTTTCGCCATGGGCAAAGATACCGGTCGCCACATATTTTGTTACCAGCAACGTTTCCAGGTAGTTGCCTTCCAGGTCTTCCAGCCAAATCGCCAGGCAGGGATGGTTGTAGGCCGGTCCTTTGGTGAACTCCGCAACCAGCGGAATCCCTTCTCCCTGTGGGTTGGTAATCAGCTCGATGTGCTCCTCCTCTTTCACTCGCTGCAACAGGCAGGAGTTTAAAAACAGAAGCGCTAAAATGATTTTGATTTTCATTCCTGTTCAGTTTTTTTCAAAAATTATCAAACAAACATTGTTCGGCGAAGTTTAGCCGAAGTAATTGTTTTTTATAAACTTTACAAAAATTTGTGGAGCCGGCAACCAGCCCATTTTAATCGGCAGGCCGGCTGATCCTGAAATTTTTCGTAGTCTGAACGGTCGACATCAGAACCGTTGATCGGTAGAATGTTGTGTAAAAGAAGTCGTATGAGAGTGGTCATCCAGCGTGTGTCGCACGCAAAAGTAGTTGTGGAGAGCCGGATCGTTTCCGAGATTGGCACCGGCCTGCTGGTGCTGGTCGGCATTGAAGAAGCCGACAATGACGAAGACATTGACTGGCTCGCCAAAAAGATTGTGCAGCTGCGGATATTTGATGATGCCGGGGGAGTGATGAACCTTTCGGTGACCGATATTTCCGGCGATCTGATTGTGGTAAGCCAGTTTACGCTGCATGCCAGCACCAAAAAGGGAAACCGACCTTCCTACATTCGGGCGGCCCGGCCCGAATTTGCCATTCCGATGTATGAAAAATTTGTGCTGGCACTTGAAAATTTGCTCGGAAAAAAGGTGGGAACCGGTGTTTTTGGCGCCCACATGGAGGTTTCACTGGTCAACGACGGTCCGGTAACTATCCAGATCGATTCCAAAAATAAAGAGTTTTGAATTCTTGTGGTATGTTTGAAAAAACGATGGATATTCACGACTTTTGATGCCTCGGGAAAAAATTTCACCCAAAAAATATTTTCTGAATAAATGGCAGACAAACAGGATATTACGCTTTGTGAGGTACAGCGGCAGGTTGATGAGTGGATTAAAACCTACGGCGTTCGTTATTTCAGCGAGCTGACCAATCTGGCCATTCTTACCGAAGAGGTGGGAGAGCTGGCCCGGCTGATGGCGCGCATTTATGGCGACCAGTCTTTCAAAAAGAGTGACCTGGATAAAAACATGGCCGACGAGATGGCTGATATCCTGTGGGTTTTGGTCTGTCTGGCCAACCAAACGGGGGTGGATCTGACCGAAGCCTTTCAGAAAAACATGGCTAAAAAAATGGTTCGCGATGCCGAACGGCATATTTCAAACGAAAAACTTAAATGACAGGATATTATGAATTTTCCACCACTTCCTTTTAATAAAGCGCAGATTTCGCAGCAGGTCAGCCTGTTACGGGAGAAAAGCAAGCTTCGGCAGCCCGATAATCTCCGGCTGGCTTTTTCCTGCATCGACCTGACTACGCTGAATGCCACCGATACGGTTGCGTACGCCGCAACATTTACCCAGCGGGTCAACGCTTTTGAGCGTGATTTTCCGCAGCTGCCCAATGTGGGGGCCATTTGTGTTTACCCCAACCTGGCCGCAACCGTGCGGGAGAACCTGGCTGCCGGCGATGTGAAAGTGGCCGCCGTGGCCGGAGGTTTTCCCTCGTCGATGACCTTTCTGGAGATTAAAACCGAAGAGGCCCGTCTGGCAGTGGTTAACGGCGCCGACGAAATTGACATCGTCCTGCCTTTGTGGGCTTTTCTGGAAGAGAATTACTCCTATTGCCGTCACGAAATTGAGGCCATCAAAAGATCGATAGGCGAGGCTCATCTGAAAGTTATCCTGGAGAGCGGCGTGCTGGACGATCCGGAGAAGATCTGGAAAGCTTCGATTTTGGCGCTGGAAGCCGGGGCCGATTTTATCAAAACCTCGACCGGCAAACTTTCCGGCGCCGCTACGCCCGAAGCGGCGGTGGTGATGTGCCACGCGATAAAATTCTGGCACGAAACGACCGGGCAGAAGCGGGGATTCAAGCCGGCCGGCGGAATCTCAACCCCGGAGGATGCAATGGTTTACCTTTCCATTGTGGAAGAGATTCTGGGAGAAGCGTGGTTAAATAATAAACTTTTCCGGATCGGGGCCAGCCGGTTGGCCAACCAGCTGCTTTCAGCAATCCTGGGAAAAGAGATCAGCTATTTTTAAGCAATATCAAATACGTAAAATTCAGTATGACTGTAACTTGTAATTTTACCGGTTCGCCGGAAACGTGGACAGAAGAACAGCTGGACAACTGGCTGAAAGAGGAGGAATGTTTTGCGGGATGCCCGGTTCAGCCCGATTCTTCAATTGACAAAAAAAGTTTTGCAAAGTTTTATTTTCAATCGCCCGAACGCTGGAAAGCTGCTTTCGATCTGATAAAAAATACCGACTTTTCAAAAGTTGAGCCCGGTCGTTACGAAATCGACGGGAAGAATCTTTTTTATGTGGTCGACCGGTATGAAACACGCGACCGTGCCGTTGTGAAACCCGAAGCGCACCGGAAGTACATTGATATTCAGGTGGTACTGGAGGGGGAGGAGTTGATGGGGCTGACCGGCCTGGAACAGGCTGAGGTGACGGTGCCTTACAACCCCGAAAAAGATGTTGAATTTTTCACCAGTGACAACCTGGTTTATCACCAAGCCACGCCGGCCCGCTATTTTGTCTTTTTCCCGGAGGATGTGCACCAGCCCACTGTTAAAATCGCCGAGAGCGTGCCGGTCAAAAAGCTGGTCGTAAAACTGGGAATATAGAAGGTTGTTGAAAAGATCCGACTGGTGGATGCCCGTTCAGGAGCAGTTTTCCTGTTCGTAAATTTCGAGCAGGGAGATCAGCTTCAGGAGTTCTGCTGATTCCGGGGTGCCCTCTTCCGCACCACAGATTTCGATAAAGCGTTTCAGGGCTTCCCGGTAATCATCCTCGGTTACCAATTTTTCAAACATTGACTCAGTGTGCATCCAACCAGTTTTTAGCAGCATTCATTTCGACCGTCAGCGGAATTTCGAGTTTGACAGCATTTTCCATCCGGTCTTTTACGATCATTTTTACCTGCTCCAATTCGGGAACCCAAACGTCGAAATTTAATTCGTCGTGAACCTGAAGGACCATTTTTGATTTCAGTTTCAGTCGGGTAAACTCGCGGTGGATCTCCACCATCGCCATTTTGATAATATCGGCAGCCGAACCCTGAATGGGTGCATTGATGGCGTTTCGTTCGGCGACTCCTCTTACAAAGGCGTTGTTCGAATTGATGTCTGATAAATAACGCCGTCGGCCCATTATTGTTTGGACATAACCGTTTTTTCGGGCCATTTCAATGCTCTCGTCCATGTAAGCTTTTACGCGCGGAAAATTTTCGAAGTATCCGTCGATCAGCTCTTTGGCTTCGGTGCGGGAGATGTTGAGCCGTTGCGCCAGTCCGAAGGCCGAAATGCCGTAAATAATTCCGAAGTTGGCGGTTTTGGCTTTGCGGCGCATGTCGGCGGTGACTTCTTCAACCGCTATTTTGTAGATTTTAGAGGCGGTGATGGCGTGGATATCCTGGTTGTGACGGAAGGCCTCCATCATCTGTTCATCTTTGCTGAGCGCCGCCATAATCCGCAGTTCGATCTGGGAATAGTCGGCCGACAGAAACCGGTAATCGTCGGCTGAAGCGATGAAGGCTTTGCGGATTTCGCGGCCGTTTTCGTCGCGGATGGGAATATTTTGCAGGTTGGGGTTGGTCGAACTGAGCCGGCCGGTGGCGGCCACCGTCTGGTTAAACGAGGTGTGTAATTTGCCGGTTTTGGGGCTGACCAGCTGTGGCAGGGCCTCCACATAGGTGGAGAGCAGTTTTTTCAGCCCCCGGAATTCCAGGACTTTTCCCACAATCGGGTGCCTTTCCTGCAGTTGCACCAGCACCTCTTCGTTGGTTGAGTACTGTTTGGTTTTGGTCCGGCGGGCGTTGCTGTCGATCTTCAGTTTTTCGAAAAGGATTTTTCCCAGCTGGAGGGGCGATGAAACGTTAAACTCTTCGCCGGCCAACGTGATGATCTCTTTTTCGATGGCGATGATCTGTTCGCGTAAAATTTCGGCATACTCTTTCAGGGCGTCAGAATCGAGCTTCACACCGGCCGCTTCCATGTCGGTAAGTACCGGCACCAGTGGCATTTCCATCTCTTCGAACAGTTTCCGGAGATTGGATTTGTCGAGCTCTTCATCCAGTGCAAATTTGAGCCGGAAAGTGAGGTCGGCATCTTCGCAGGCATAATCGCGCAACTTTTCGGTGGCCACCTGTCGCATGGTCAGCTGGTTTTTTCCTTTGGCGCCGATCAGGTTTTCGGTAGGTATTTTCTGATAGT
This sequence comes from Prolixibacteraceae bacterium, assembly GCA_029975525.1. GTDB lineage: Bacteria > Bacteroidota > Bacteroidia > Bacteroidales > Prolixibacteraceae > UBA1413. Next base: position 6,343 of record JARKOX010000075.1, read on the forward strand.
TCAGATAGGTTTCGCACAGATAATCGAGGTTGTGTTTCAACTCGGGCTGAATGAGGTAGTGCGCCAGCATGGTGTCGAACATGGGACCTTTCACCTCCAGGTCATACTGTTTCAGCATCAACAGGTCGAATTTCATATTCTGCCCGATTTTCAGGATCCGTTCGTCTTCAAAGATTTCGCGGAATTCCTGTACCACCTCGTGGGCTTTTTGCCGATTGGCGGGGAGGGTCACACAAAAGGCCTCGTGGTTGCGGAAAGAAAACGACAGGCACACCAATTCGGAGGTGTAGGGGTCGAGACCGGTGGTTTCGGTGTCGAAGCAAAACTGCGGCTGTACCGATAGTTCGGCGCGCAGGCTGGCCCGCTGCATTTCGTTCTCTACCAGGTAATACTGGTGCGGAACGGTATCGATGGTATCGATGTTTTTTGCAGCCACTACAACTGCCGGCGGGGCCTCTTCAAAGGAGAAGAGTGTTCCCTGCTGAGCGGTTTTGGGGGCTTCGGGAGCCGGTTGCCCCAACTGAAGCCGTTCGGTCAGGTTTCGGAATTCCAGGTCATCAAAAATGGCTTTCAGCGCGGCGCGGTCGGGCTCTTCCATCCGCAGGCGGTCGGGCTCAAATTGATAAGGCACATCGAGAATGATGGTGGCCAGCTGCCGCGACAGCCGTACCTGCTGCTCGTAGGCAATCAGGTTCTCTTTCTGTTTCCCTTTTAGTTCGTCAATTTTTTCGTACAACCCGTCGATGCTGCCGTAGTCGGCGATCAGTTTCTGGGCATTTTTGGGCCCGATTCCGGGGCATCCCGGGATATTGTCGGCGGTGTCGCCCATCAATCCCAAAATGTCGATCACCTGTTTTGGATCGTTCACGCCAAAGTTTTCGCGAATCTCCTGCACGCCCCAGACTTCATTGTCGTTGCCCGATTTCCCCGGTTTGTAGATCAGGATATTTTCCGAAACCACCTGGGCGTAATCCTTGTCGGGGGTCATCATGTAGGTGATAAAACCCTCTTTTTCGGCCTCTTTGGCAAGGGTGCCGATCACATCGTCGGCTTCAAATCCCTCTTTTTCGATGATGGGGATTCGGAAAGCTTCAATCATCCGGCGGATGTAAGGAATTGAACGGCGCAGATCTTCGGGCATCTCCTCGCGGTTTGCCTTGTACTGCGGAAATATTTCGTGACGGAAAGTGGGTTTCGAGACATCGAAAACCACGCCGATATATTCGGGTTTTTCGTTTTCAAGCAGTTGTACCAGCGTGTTGGCAAAGCCGAACATTGCCGAGGTGTTTACCCCTTTCGAGTTGAAACGCGGGTTACGGATAAACGCAAAATAGCTGCGGTAGATCAATGCATAGGCATCGAGAAGAAACAGCTTTTGCGGTACATTTTCAGCCATGACCTAATGTTATATATTTAAAAATCAGTTTGATATCAAAATATTTTATTGGTAGTCCGATCTCACGGATTGTCGGATGCAAACCATTCGGCAAAAGAGGTGACCGTTTCATACAGCCGGATACTGAATAATGAAACACCCCGGGGCAGCAATGGTTGCAGAATTTCGGCGATGTAGACCACTATATTTTCAGAAGTCGGCTGAAAATCAACAATGTGAATGCGGTCGGTCGTTTTTTGCAGGATCTCAAGCTGGTTTTCGGGAACCAGGCTGTTCACCATCAAGGCGTGGTCAAACCGGTCGGTAATGTGGGTTTTTACGATCTTTTTCAGATCGCCAAAGTCGATCAGCATGCCATCGTGTGGATGGCCGGGCTGGTGAAGGGGTTCGCCGGCAACGGTGATCTCCAGGTTGTAGGAGTGCCCGTGAATGTTGCGACACACGCCATCGTATCCGTAGAGCGTGTGTGCCATTTCAAAATGAAACCGTTTGGTGATCCTGATTATTGCCATTTTCCGAACCTTTTTGCGTGGCGAAGTTACGAAAATAGGGGCTCATTTTCAGAAAGGAGGGGATGTTTCGCTGATTCGGATTTCCAAAACCGGCTTTCTTCGGGTCATTTCCTTATTTTTATCCTCCGAAAAATTTGTTGACATGAATCTGAGATTTTTTCTCCTGCTGGCGCTGGGGTTCTCCCTGTTTGGGGCCTCTGCGCAGGAGCAGGAAAATGCGGTACGCACCACTTTTCATACCATTTCGAGTCACGATTTGCTGGATTATGCCGCCGAATTGAGTTCCAAAAAATATGGAGGCCGTCTTTCCGGCTCGCCAGGTTATGAAGCGGCAGCCCGCTGGGTCGCCGGCCAGCTGGAAGAGGCCGGCGTAAAACCCGGAATGGCCGACGGTACCTATTTTCAGTGGTTCCCGAATGCCTATTCGGACGTTCTTTCTCCCGGGAAAGTGTTGCTGCTTCCCGGAAAACACAATGCCCGGAAGAGATATCATTTCCCCGACGACTATTTCCCCGGCTCCAATTCAGCCTCGGGGACGGTGGCGGGAGAGGTGGTTTATGCCGGATTCGGGATTTCGGCGCCCGAGCTGGGGTACGACGATTACCACAATCTGGATGTGAAAGGGAAAATTGTGCTGCTGGAAACCGGCCTGCCTTACAACCGTAACGACAGCACCCTGCTGAAGTGGGAACCATACAGTTACCACCGCTACAAATTCAGTCGTGCCCGTGAATTGGGAGCCGCTGGATTGTTGTATGTGAGCAAGATAGCCAATCCCAACACCTCGTTTCTCGAAGGGTTGGTATATGCCCACATCAGCGAGGCTGTGGCCGAAGAGCTTTTTGATGGTACCGGGAAACAGTATGCCGAAACCCGCGGCAATATTGTCAAATCGTTGGTCCCGAATTCGTTCCGGCTCCACAAACGGGTTAAGATTTCGGCATCCACCAAACATTATCCCGACAGCCGTTCGTGTAACGTGGTTGGGATCATTGAAGGTGCCGATCCGCAATGGAAAGAGGAGGCAATCCTTGTGGGGGCCCATCTTGATGGGGTGGGCAGTCCGGGATCACTTTTTCCCGGCGCTCTCGACAATGCCTCCGGCTCGGCCGATATCCTGGCTGCCGCCAAAGCGCTGGCCGCTTCGGAGGTAAAACCTGCCCGGACGGTTATTTTTCTGTTTTTTGGCGGAGAGGAGTGCGGACTCTACGGAAGCCAGCAGTTTGCCGATGCACCGGTTTGGTCCAAAGAAAAAGTGGTCGGCATGATTAACCTCGACATGGTGGGGAACGGTACCGGGTTTTTCATGTCGAACGGAAAAACTTACCAGGAGTTGTACCGCCACTTCGAAGAGGCCAACAACCGCTTCCTGCACCGCGAAATGAACGCTTCGGAAACCCGCATCAGCTACGGAAGGCCCCGCACCGATGCAGCGGTTTTCGACAAATATGGATACAAAACCTTGAGTCTGTGGACTTCCGGGAGTGTCAAGCCGGTGTTCTACCATCATCCGCTCGACAATACCGATGCGCTGACCCCCGAAATTATGGAAGATGCCGCCAAATTACTCTACCTGGGTATTTTAGGTATCGCCAACGATCCTGCGCTTAAAACCAATTGACGCGGTGAGCTGTTTGGGTGAAAGCGACTTGCCGGCTGGCAGCAAGGGTGGAGCGGGATGGCCGTGTTAATAAACCATCTGTTTGATTGATAGAAATAACTTCTGAAAAGATGAAAATTGAAGGTAACCTTCTGAAAATGCGTGTGGAACAGGACCGTCCGGTACGCTATTTTTTGCCGCTTGGCGAACAGGAAATCTTCCTGAACGATTGGCTGGGAAAGGAGATCAGTTTGTTTTTTAACGGCCGGATCAATTGTATTTCGTGCGGGAAACTGACCAAAACTTCGTTTGGGCAGGGGTTTTGTTACAGCTGCCTGCAAACCTCGCCCGAAGCCAGCGAATCGGTGCTGCGCCCCGAGTTGTCGAAAGCGCACTTCGGAATTGCCCGCGACCTGGAATGGGCCGCCCGGCACGACCTGATCGACCATTACGTCTACCTGGCGCTGTCGTCGGACGTAAAAGTCGGGGTTACCCGCAACCACCAGGTGCCGACCCGCTGGATCGACCAGGGGGCCAGCGCCGCTCTCATTGTTGCCCAAACCCCCAACCGGCACATTGCCGGGGTTATCGAGGTGTGGCTCAAACAGTTTTATACCGATAAAACCAACTGGCGCGACATGCTGCTCAACAAACCCGACAAGGAGGCCGACCTGCTGGAAGAAAAACAGAATGCCCTCCGCTTTTTACCTGCCGAGTTACAAAAATATGCCGCCGCCACGGATGAAATCACCCGGATTGAATACCCGGCCCTGCGTTTCCCCGAAAAAATAAAAAGCCTGTCGTTTGACAAACAACCTGAGATCAGAGATGTCCTGACAGCCATTAAAGGGCAATACCTGATTTTTGACAGCGGGTCAGCGCTTAACGTCCGCAAACACAGCGGTTACCATATTTCGGTAACCGTGTAGCCAAACTGTTTTTTTCGTTCCCGAATTACATCTCCGCGATATTTTATACTTTCGGGCACTGATGGAAACTGGCCTTACCGTAAATATTGATCTGCTGAAAAGGGGGGATAAGAGTGAGTACGAAAAAATTTACCATGATTTTTCGGGCGTACTCTTTTCGTTGAGCTGTCAATATATTAACGACCAGATGGTTGCCGAGGAGATTGTTCAGGAAACTTTTCTGAAACTCTGGGAGGTAAAAGAGGCGTTGTTACCCGGGACCAACATCCGGAATTTTCTTTACACCATCGCCAAAAACCACTGTTTAAATCACCTTCGCGACCAGCAAACTGCCTGGAAACACCTGAGCCGGATCCAGGCGCTTGAATACCAGTATGCCATCGAGTCGCTCAACCGTATGGGCGACAGCTACACGGAGTTTGAAGAGCTCCAAAAAAGAGTAAATGAGGCGATCGCCGCACTACCCGACGACCTGCGCGAAGTATTTACCCTGAACCGGTTTGAGGAGCTGCGCTACAAAGATATTGCCCAAAGACTGGGTGTGAGCGAAAAAACGGTCGAAGCCCGCATGTCGAAGGCCCTGAGAATTTTACGGGCTGAATTAAAAGATTATCTGCCCCTTTTGTACATGATTTCCAACCTTTTTTTCTGAAAAAACAGGGACGGTGATAGGGTAAGCGCCGGGTTGGGTGTTTAGTATTTAAAAAGCATTAAAATGGAGAGCCAGCAAATCCTGCGCATTTTGTCAGGAAAAGCTACCGAAGAGGAGAAAACTATTTTTTACAGCCAACTGGAACATGATCCGGAGGCTGAAAGGGAATATCTGTCCCTGAAAGAACTGTGGATCGTGTCGGGATTGAACAGCAATCCGACGTCCAGACCAGACCAGGCCGAATCCTTCAAAACATTTTGGGAGAAGACCCAAAGCCGGCCGGCGGCGAAAATCCGTAGGTTTCCGCGACAGATCTTCCGTTATGCGGCGATGCTGGTTGTTGCCCTGGCTACCGGTTTTTTTCTGAACTACCTGATTCCCCGGTCCAGCACCCCCTTTTCTATCAAAGAGTTCAGGTCGGGGAAAGGGAGTATGTCGACGGTGGTACTGGAGGATGGTTCGCGAATTTGGCTGAATGCCAACACCACCCTTTCATTGAAGGAGAAAAAAGGGAAAATCGAAGCGCTCCTTTCCGGCGAAGCCTATTTTGAGATTATCCACAACGAAGTCCGCGAATTTATTGTCGATCTCGGGAAAATAAAGGTCCGCGACCGGGGAACGGCATTCAATATTTCGGCCTACCCCGACGATCCCATCTGCCGGACCACCCTGATTGAAGGGGAAGTGGAGCTGCTCGACCAGCAGGATCGCCTCCTCGAAAAGCTCGATATCGCCCAAACTTTCCGTTTCGAAAACGCAACAAACCGTTACCATATCGAAAATATCGATCCGGAGCTGGTTACCGGATGGAAGGAGAACAAGTTCGTCTTTATCGATAAAAGCCTGAAAGAAATTTGCCAGGAGCTGGAAAAATGGTACGGGGTGAAATTCGTTATCGAACAGAGGAGCCTGGAACAGGAGGTGTTTTCCAGTGTGATCCGGCGAAGTACAACCATCAGCCAGGTGCTTGAAATGCTCCGGGTTACCACCGGAATTTCGTATCAGATTGAAGAAAAGAAAGACGAAACCGCCATCATTTATGTGAGATAAAAGAAAAAGAGCATACGCCCGGCATGGCGCATGCTCCATAAAAATCATAAAAAAACTGTCTGGAAAACAGTTTAATGTTGAATAAATCGATCAAATCTATGAAAAAAAAGTGTTTGAATGAATGCCCGTTGAGGCACAAGTGGTTAAAAATTATTTTAGCTATGAAATTAACAATTGGTTTGTTCCTCGTGACGATGGTTTCGATGGCAGCAAGCTCTTACAGTCAGACAGCCAAAGTCAGTCTGGAAGTGAAAGATGCCACAATTGTCGAGATTTTCAAGGAAATTGAATCGACCTACCAGGTAGGTTTCTTTTTCAAGAATGACCAGCTCGATCTGGGGAAAAAGTATTCGGTTCATGTGCAGGACAGCAACCTGGAAGAGGTGCTCAAAAACCTGCTGGGCGAAGAATATTCCTTCCGGTTTATTGGAAGCAACGTAGTGATTACCCGTAACCAGCTCAACAGCAGCAACGCTGTTCAGGAGGGAAAAACGGTCCGGGGAAAGGTTTCCAACGCTACCGGCGAGCCGTTGCCCGGGGTGACCGTGCTGTTGAAAGGCACGACCACCGGGACCATTACCGGCATCGACGGGAATTTCAGCCTGGCTGATGTGCCCGCGGGCGGTACGCTGGTTTTTTCGTTCATCGGAATGAAAACCCAGGAGGTTGCAGTTGGTAACAAAAATTATTTAGCCATACTTTTGGAAGACGAAACCATTGGTGTGGAAGAAGTTATTGTCACCGCCCTGGGGATTAAACGCGAGGAAAAAGCGCTGGGGTATGCCTTCCAAAAGGTCGATGGCAAAAGTTTGCAAAAAGTAACCGGCGTTGATGTGGGAACATCTCTTACCGGAAAAGTTGCCGGGGTTTTGGTGCAAAACTCAACAGATTTTAACACGGAACCGAATATCTCGCTGCGTGGGGAAAACCCGTTAATCGTAATTGATGGAATTGCTTATTCCAACAAAAGATTAAACGATATCGCAGCAGAAGATATCGAATCCATGAACGTACTGAAAGGTGCAACAGCATCAGCCCTTTATGGTTTTCGCGGACAGAGTGGTGCGATTTTGATTACCACCAAAAACGGAAGCTCAAACAAAACGGGGGTTTCGGTTGAAGTTGGCACGAACACCATGTTTAATGCCGGTTTCCTGGCTATTCCCGAAAAACAGAGCGTTTATGGCCGTGGTTCGGCATACGTCTATGATATGTATTCCGATGAGTCATGGGGTACTTTTATGGATGGAACCATCCGGACCCAGTGGGATCCCATTGCAAAAGAATACCGGGACTATCCTTACCTGCCTGTCGGAAAAGACAACTTCAAAAACTTTCTGGAAACAGGCTACATCACCAACAATAACGTTAGTGTAGCTTTCAAGGGCGAGCATGTGGCGTTGAGAACTTCTTTGAACTGGACTCAAAACAAGGGTCGGTATCCGAATTCTGTTCTGGATAAATATTCTTACTCACTTGGCGGAGATATTAATCTGGACAAATTCAAACTCACCTCCAACATGTCGTATACCAAAAGAGAGTCTCCCAATATGGGGTCGAATGGTTATACGTCGTACGATCCCATGTACACGCTGCTGATCTGGTCGGCTGCCGACTTTAATGTCCTCGATTATAAAAACAATTATTGGATTAAGCCTGGTCAGCTGCAGAACAACCATTTTGGATATGATTTTGCTGCGAATCGGTACCGGGGGAAAAATGAAAACAACCCCTACTTTGACCGGTATGAAAGAACGAATGAAATCTCGCGCGATATTTTTAACGCCGATTTGACCATGGGCTATGATATTGCCAGCTGGTTGAAAGCAACGGTTCGTTCAGGTCTTGATTTTTACATCGATCGCGGGCAGATCCGCATTTCCCAGGGGTCATACACTTCTGCAGGAAATACGGCAATTCCGGGTATCCCGTATCCCTGGGGAGAAAGTATCAAAGGTTCTTATATGACCGGCCGCACGCAAGGTTTCAGTATCAACAGCGATATGTTGCTGACCGGAAACAAAACATTCCTGAACAACTTCGATGTAGAATACCTCGGCGGGGGAACGATTTTCTACGACAGACATGATAACATCAATGCCAAGACCGTTGGCGGTATCTCAATTCCGGGCTATTATTCGCTCAATGCCTCTGTAAATCCGGCAGCTGTAGCTGAAAGCACCACGGCCCGTCAGGTGAACTCCTTGTACGGCCGTGTGGCGCTGTCGTGGAACAAACTGATTTTCACCGATTTTACCGGTCGTAAAGACTGGGTTTCGATGTTGGCAAATCCGCAGGTTTCCGAAAAAGACCGCTCTTACATCTACCCGTCGGTATCGGGAAGCTTTGTCGTATCGGAACTTTTACCGGAATCGACCCGCGACTGGCTCGACCTGTTTAAACTCCGCAGCTCATGGACCCAGGCCAAAACAGCACCTGCGCCTTTCGCTATTAACAGCGCCTTCTCGGTCGCTCCGAGTACCTGGAATGACCTGAATGGAGCTACAGCCCCTTCGTCGCTGTACCTGAGTTCATACAGCCCCAATGCCTACACCACAACCGAATTTGGGGCACAGGCTATGTTCTTTAAAAAACGGTTGACCGTTGACGTAACCTATTATAACAAGCATATCTATGACATCCTGAAACTGGGTCCGTTATCTTCAGCTTCTGGTTATACAGGTATTTACCTGAACACCGACGAGGAGCGTTCGAACCGGGGATGGGAAGTTGCCGTTTCGGCCACGCCGGTAAAAAAAGGCGATTTGCAGTGGGATGTCAATCTTAACTGGTCAACCTACAAGCAGGTGTTTACCAAGATTGATCCCACCTATACTTCCGACTATGACAAACCATGGGTTGGAGAAGGAAAACGGACAGACTATTTCCTGGTTCAGGAATACCTGCGTGTTCCGGAGGGAGAATATGCCGGACAACAAATCTACAATACCAGTGGTCGAGTAGTCAGAAGCAGCTATAATACCCTTTATGGATACAGTAATCCTGATTGGATTTGGGGGGTTAATTCAAATCTGCGATATAAAAATTTCAGCCTGTTTGTATCATTTGACGGCGTAGTAGGCGGTTTGTTGAGCACCCGCACCGAAAGTTATATGTGGCAGGCCGGTGTACATCCCGAATCGGTAACCAAAGAACGGGAATTAGATGTTAAAAATCCCGGCACCAAAAACTTTATCGGGCAAGGTGTTCAGATCGTATCTGGAACAGTTACCTACGATACCTATGGTAATATCACCAGCGATACCCGGAAGTATAAACCGAATGATGTAGCATCAACCTATAAACAATATGCACAGGATACCCACAATACCAGTGCCTGGGGCGGTGGGGCCAATCCCAATGACGTTTATGCAAAAACATTCTTAAAATTGCGCGAAGTGTCATTAAATTATACCCTTCCGGGTAACCTGCTCCGGAATATGGGAGGCGGGTTTATCAAAGGCGCTTCCATCGGCTTTGTTGGCCAAAACGTGTTATTCTGGTCAAAAGATTGGAAATATTCAGACCCGGATGGCGGCTCGGAGGACTTTGCTGACCCATCAGTAAGATATCTTGGTGGCAATATTAAAGTTACATTCTAATAAACAGAACTATGAAGAATCTAAAATATATTTTACTAGCGGTATTTTCTCTGACGATTGGTGTTTCGTGCGATAATTTTGAGGAAATTAATACCGACCCCAACAAAACGAACGAGGTTACCTCTGCAATGCTTGCAACGCAAATATTGAAAGATACGTATCGGTTCTGGAACCCGAATCCCTCTGATTTTACTTCGGGGAACCTGTTTAACAAGCACATTACCCTGCTCGAAACGAACCCCAATCCCTACCAGTATTATTATTCATACTGGCCTTATGGAGGTTTTGATTCGTATAAAAAATTGACCGATTTGAAATTTATGTCAGACTATGCTAAAGGATCACAATATGAAGCGTCGTATAAAGGGTTAGAACTTTTCCTGAAAGCCTCCTACGGATTTTCTGCCACAATGAGTATGGGCGATGTTCCCTATTCAGAAGCCGGAAAAGCCACAGAGGGTATCACACGCCCCAAGTATGACAAGCAGGCAGATGTGATTGCCCAGGTGCTTAACGACCTGCAGGAAGCTGAGTCGTACTTTGCCAAAGGCGTAAATTTCGACGGTGATATCATGTTTGGCGGCAATGTGGCCAAATGGCGTAAATTGTGTAATGCCATGCAGCTGAAGGTAATTCAGACAATTAGCAAAAAAGCAACGGCCGCCCAGAAAGCCCGCTTCGCAGCGATTGTGAGTGCCGGTAACCTGATGCAAAGCAATGATGACAATTTAAAATTGGTATTCTCGAATAATCCCAATGCCAGCTATCCCATGTGGAACGGAGAGGAGCGCAGGAATTATACCGGCGTTTCGAAACTAACCGTTGACATCCTGAAAAAATACAACGACCGGAGGTTATTCTATTTTGCAGAACCTGCCCGCGCGATGATTGAGGCTGGTAAATCGGAGTCGGATTTTGCTGCCTACGTTGGAGCTCCTACCGAATTAGCGGCCGAACAACTGGCCCTCAACAATGCCACGGGCACCTATTCCCTGCTGAACAGACGCTACCCTGTATTTCGCGATGGCGATCCGATGCTCTATTTTACTTACGCCGAACAGTGTTTCATCATTGCCGAAGCGATCGAAGAGGGCTGGGTTTCGGGTAACGCCCAAACCTATTACGAAAATGGGGTAAAAGCCATGTTGAAATATTACAAGGATCTTCCTAATACTGCCGGTTACGTTCATGGGATGGCCATTGACCAAAGCTACATCGACAACTATTTTACCGGAGCAGCAGCTTATGCTACCGGTGGTTCAAAAACCGATCGCCTGCACCAGATCTGGGAGCAGAAATGGTTAATCGACTTCTTCCAGGGTAACGGTGGAAATTATAACGAATTCCTGCGTAACGGATATCCGGTGTATCCTTTGGATCCGTCTACCAGTTTGAACCCGGAAGACCCGGCAAAATATCCGAAGCGTTGGATGTATCCGACTGACGAACAAACCAAAAATCCGGATAATTATCAAAAAGCCATCGACGAACAGTTTGGTGGTTACGACGGGATTAATCAGACCCCCTGGTGGCTGAAATAGAAAGGTTAAGAGAAATCTGAATAGTGAGTCAGATTAGAAGATAGTTTATTGTGAAAGGAATGGGTATTCATTACCCATCCCTTTCTTTTTATACGGATGACATAAGCATGGCAAAGCCGTTCTGACCAAGTGGGCATGATTGTGATTATTTCTCTTTTGCATCGGGCGACTTTGCAGACAAAAAAACAGCAGATGAGAAACTTGTTTATTTATACAATAATGATTTTGCTTTTCACCAACTGTGCGAATAGCAAAAAACAAAAGGCAGAGAACAATGCTGAGGCTCCCGAGGGCTGGCAACTGGTTTGGAGTGACGAGTTCGACTATTCGGGATTGCCCGACACCACCCGGTGGAATTTCGACACCCACGGAAACAGCTGGGGATGGGGCAACAACGAAGCGCAGTGGTACACCGCCGGCGAACTGAAAAACAGCATGGTAAGCGACGGGACTCTCAAAATTGTGGCCGTCAGGGAATCGATTTCCGATAAGAATTACTCCTCGGCAAGGCTGACCACCAAAAACAAGGGCGACTGGAAATACTGCCGGGTGGAAGTCCGGGCTAAAATGCCGACCGGACGGGGAACCTGGCCTGCAATCTGGATGTTGCCAACCGATAGAGCTTACGGCGGCTGGCCCAAATGTGGCGAAATCGACATCATGGAACATGTGGGGTTTGATCCTGACACGGTATTTTCAACCGTTCATACCGAAAAATTTAACCACATGATTGGCACCCAGGTTGGGAAAAAAATGGGGCTGCCCACGGCCACCACCGAATTTCATGTCTATACTGCCGAATGGGACGAAAACGAAATTCGCAGTTATGTGGACGGCGTGCATTACTTCACCTTTAAAAATAACGGCGAAGGCATCGAAGCCTGGCCTTTCGACCAGCCCTTCCACCTGATTGTAAACCTGGCTATTGGCGGTGGATTAGGCGGACAGAAAGGGATCGATGACAGTTTGTTCCCGCACACCTTCGAGATTGATTATGTCCGGGTTTACCAGCAGTAGGGTAAGGAAAAAGTCGTGAGATATTTTTTTACAGCATGAAAAAACTTCTTTTGCTGGGCGGCGTGTTTTTTCTGACATGGCTGACCAGCTCGGCACAACCAGGGAAAATCGCGTGGGACAATACGTTTGATAAAAACTGGCCGGAAGGATTTGAGCATGTCACCATTCCTTCCTCAGCCGACGGCAAGCTTCAGGATGCTGTTTTTTACCAAAGTCCCTCCCGACAGCCGCAACCTTTGATTGTTTCGTTGCATACGTGGAGTGGCGATTTCAGGCAGGAAGACCCGCTGGCAAAAGAAGTTTTGCTCCGGGGGTGGAATTATATCCATCCCGACTTCAGGGGACCCAATTTTGGACCTGAAGCTTGCGGCAGTGACCTCGTCATCAGCGATATTGCGGATGCCATCCGGTTTGCTGTTGACCATGCAACTGTTGACCGGGAAGAAGTCCACCTCATTGGCGTATCTGGAGGAGGGTATGCCGCGCTTTTAGCCTATCTGCAGGTCGATTATCCGGTTAAAAGCTTCAGCGCCTGGGCCGCGGTTGCTGATCTTGAAAGGTGGTATTGGGAGTGTAGGGGGCGGCAGCTGGTGTATGCCAGCCATCTCGAAAAGATTACCGGCAACGGGTCAGGATTTGAGGCTGCCGAAGCCAGGAAACGCTCTCCGGTGGCGATGGATGGTAAGATCAATCGGGAAAAGGCTTCCCTCCACATTTACACGGGCATCCACGATGGGTACACCGGTTCGGTACCCATTTCACATTCCCTGCGGATGTATAACAAAGTTGCCGCGTATCTCGTTCCGGGGGACGAAAATGTCCTCGTCAGCGACAGTGTGATCTGCGCGCTGGTTACCCGGCGGATCAATCCCTTTCCCACTGAGGAAAAGAGGATCGGAGACCGGCTGGTGCACTTTCAGCGGCAGCTGAAAGGGCTTTCTCTCGATATTTTTGAAGGGGGACATGAGATGATCGTTCCCCAGGCGTTGGCCCTGCTCCCTGTGGAGGGCAAAAGTTTCCATGGAAAGATAAATGTTCTTACAATCGGTGACTCGAATGGGGCATTTGAGTTTGGCTGGCCCGCCCAATTACGTAAGTTATTACCTTTTTCAACCGTTGTCAATTTTTCATTTGCCGGAAATACCATTGGGTTCGATAACCTGGGACAAGCGCAGTTGAATACACTTAAAAACATCGAAGGTTATCTGGAGGAAGCGTTGGCAAAATTAGATTCAAACCAGACCTTTGATTATCTCTTCCTTGGATTGGGCACGAATGATACCAAACGGATTTTTGCAGATCGCCAGCAGGAAGTTGCTCCCAATCTGGCCCTGCTGATCCAAAAAATTAATCGCTATTTCGAGCACAAACGGCTCCAAAAACCTGCTCTTTGTCTGATATTACCTCCTCCGCTTGATGAAAGAAAAGCCGATGTAGAAAAATATGGAGGCGCCGATAAACGGATCCGGCAAAATAATTTGCGTTTTCAGCAGGTAGCCAATTCCAGCCAGACCGGATTCCTGGATATTTATTCACTGTTTAAAGCAACGATTTCAGATCAAACGACCGACGGGGTACATCTGACCGAAGCGGCACAATTTAAAATCGCTGAACAGATCGTTAACTATTTAAACGCCCGTCAGAAATAGGTGCGTTGGCAGCAGAAATCGGAATTTACTTCTGCCGTTCAGGTTAGTCAACCGTAATAGAGGGGGCTTTTGGGGGCAGTCGTCTCCCCCAAGATTTTTCAGTTTCTTTTTCAAAATACTTTTATCATGAGATCAATTATTTACTGTTTGGCAGGGATTTTTTTTCTGACACAATCCTGCGCAAGAAAAACACAAACAGCCGGTTATTCCTGGTCACCTCCTGTCCAGGAGATTCGGGATACCAATGTGGTACTTCCGCCGGCATGGGCATTTGGTGTTTTGTATGGCGGTTACACCAACCAGCATGAAACCATAAAAACCATTGAAGAGATTCAAAAACATGATTATCCGATCGATGCCTACTGGATTGATTCCTGGTTCTGGAGTTATGCCGACAAAGGTGTTGGCCCGCATAAATACATCGATTTTATTGCCGATACGACGGACTATCCCGACCGGAAGGCTATGTGGGACTTTATGGAGAAAAACCACATCAAGGGAGGCTTCTGGATATGGGATTGTATCCAAAAACATGGTAACGAGCAGGTTTTTGCTGATTTCAAAAAGCGAGGCTTTTTCCGGGATGTTTATCTCAACACCAACCCCTGGCATAACAAAAGTACCAGCACGGCCATGTATCAGGAGGGAGGAGCAGAGGCCGGGACGCCTACCGGGAATATTGATTTCGACTCGCCCGAAGCTGTCGCCTACTTTAAAATGAAAATGAAACATTTTTTTGATGAAGGGGCTGATTTTATCAAGCTGGACCGAACCACACACCTTGCCACCTGCCGCACCATGTTTGAAATGAGCCAGGAGTTCGGAAAAGAGACGAAAGGCAGAGGGTTTATGCTCTCGCACATGGTTGGGATCGAAAATGAAGAATACAAACGTTATCCGACCAAGTGGACCAGCGATACCCGTTCGGACTGGACGATCGAAAGGCCATTGAAAGATTTTAACTCCTGGGTGCCGGCTGTTGCTTTTAAAGAGAATATTGAACTCTATACCAATATCGAAAAAAAGAGCAGTGAAATCCCTTTTTTGACCAACGATACCGGCGGATTCGACATGGGAATAACCGATGAGCTGGACGAGGAGCTCTACATCCGCTGGATGCAGTTTTCCATCTTTACACCGGTCACTTCGGTGTTTTCCCAACCCGAAAACCCGACGGGGAACCTCGCCTGGCGGTACTCGGAACGTGCCGACACCCTTTTCCGGTTTTACTCCCACCTCCGGATGAAACTTTTCCCTTATCTCTACTCTTATGCACATGGACACCGGATTTGGGGAATACATATGTTGCGTAAACTGCCCGGACAGTGGGACAGCTATTTGTTGGGCGAAGAGCTCTTGGTCGCACCGGTTTACCAGCAGGGAGCCACTACCCGCGAGGTGTTTTTCCCTGAAGGGGATTGGGTGGATTTTTGGACCGGCGAACACTACAAAGGCGGTAGCCGTTGCCAGGTGATGGCTCCGATTGATCGTATTCCGCTTTTTGTGCGCAAAGGGGCAATTATTCCGATGAGGGATTATACCTCTTCCATCGAACAGGGCAGCAATGACCGGTTGTATCTCCATCTCTATCAGGGTGAGAATTGCTCTTTTAAGCTTATTGAAGACGATGGGATAAGCAATGACTATCTGGAGGGGAAATTCGCACTTACCGAAATGGAAATGAAGAACGAAGATGGAAAAATAATGGTCAACATCTTTCCGGTCAAAGGATATTACGAAGGGATGCCTTTAACGCGACAACTGAAGCTGATTTTCCCTCATTCCGAAAAACCGCAAAAGGTATTGCTGAATTCCAAAGAAACCAGATTCAGTTATTCCGAAGATGAAAAGCAAATCGTATTGGAAACCAAAGAAGTATCAAAAAGAGAACCGTTAGTATTTGAAATTATAATGGCAGAGTAAAA